>CAYNVN010000123.1:0-62271 GCA_964400655.1 uncultured Lentimicrobiaceae bacterium | reverse complement strand
TATTTTGCGTAATGCCGGGTACAAAAAAACTTTTTTCACAAACCGAATATTATGTGGATTTCACAAATGGTAACGACTCCAATCCCGGCACACAGGCTTTACCGTGGAAAACCATTGGAAAGGTGAACGGCGAATCGTTTTCGGCCGGTGATCATATTAAATTCAAATGCGGAGAAACATGGAATGAATTTCTTTTTCCGGGTAATTCGGGAAACTCTACACAAGGCTACATTGTTTATGAATCGTACGGATCGGGAGACAAACCGGTGTTGGCCCATACCGATTACGGTATTATTATCGACGGATATCAATATCTGGAGTTTAACGGATTTGAAATCACCTCGTCCATGGGGGTAATGATTAAAGATGAAAGCGGTTCTTCTCCGGCCGCTTACATTACAATAACACAATGTTCCATACACGGAAATTCCATTCCACCTGCTTACACCTATGGCGACGGTTGTGTTAATGTTTCGTTGGGAAGTCACCACATTACCGTTTCCAACAACATTATGTACAATCACTATTATCCGGTTTGGTTTGGCGATGGTGCAGGATGCAGCAGCACAATTTCAGACAATACCATTTACGACTGTTCGGGAAACGGCATAGGGCTTGATGAAATTTCATGTTCCGACTCCACCCAAATTGTCATTAGCGGCAATACAATTTATAATGCTGACTGGCATGGTATGGAAATCTCCGCCAATTATATTTTGATTGAAAATAACATTGTATATAATTCCGGAACATCGGGCCACAGCGGAATACATCTTTTTGCCAGATATGATGTTACCGAACCCGATAAAGGGGGTGATTTCAATATTATTCGAAATAATGTTTGCTACAACATACACGATCATGATGCAACAGGATTACGAACCGACGGAAACGGGATACAAGCCGACCAGTGGTGCGACAGCAACGATATTTACAACAATATTTCGTACAATAACGATGGGGCAGGGATTATCCTGTTCGGTTCGAGCGGGAACAATGTTTATAACAACACCCTTTACAACAACGGGCTCGATCTTGGCAATCGCTATGGCCGTTACGAATTTGTAATTTGTCAGGATGACGATTCTCCCTGTATTAACAATTTAATAAAAAACAATATTGGACTTACAGCCAAGCAAGGCCATTTTGCCGCTGCTATTGACGAAGTGTCGGTTGACAGCAACAATCTGTTTTTTAACAACATTTGGTATAACACCCAAGCCGGTGGCGATGTGGGAATAATTGATTTCGACACACATTCAACCGACAGTGTGGCGTTTTCTGTTTGGGAAAATTATTCATGGACCTTCAATGAAATATCGCAAAATCCGTTGTTTGCCGATAGCGCTTCCAAAGATTTTCATTTGCTTTTTGGGTCACCTGCAATTAACAGCGGTGTAACTGTTCCATTTAACTCGGATAACGAAAACAATCCGCGCCCGTTGGAATTAATCTGTGACAGAGGAGCATTTGAATATGGTAAATATTGGACAGGACAACTAAGCTCACAATGGGATAGCGTTGCTAACTGGAATGATAGCATCGTACCGGTTGACACCTCTGTTGTTACCATTCCTTTTCCTCAATATTATCAATTCATGCCTGAAGTAAACGACTCGGTGACATTGAAAAAGCTATATCTTTCCGACAGCGCTAAAATTGAAGTGAACACGGGAGCATCTTTGCAAATAAGTGATTAATAGCAAATATTGGAAAACGCCAAAATTTTCGCACCTTTGCAACCGATTTACAATAAATTATAATGGCTACATCAAACTTTATTGATTATATAAAAATATATTGCCGCTCAGGTAACGGCGGCAACGGTTCCGTACATTTTCGCCGCGAAAAATACCTGCCCAAAGGCGGCCCCGACGGTGGCGATGGCGGCAAAGGCGGCGACATCATCATGGTGGGTAACTCACATATGTGGACACTGTTGCACCTGCGCTATACCCGGCATCTTTTTGCCGAAAACGGTCAGCCGGGCGGCGGTCAACGCAGTACCGGAGCAAACGGAAAGGACATTGTTATTGAAGTGCCTTTGGGCACCATTGCCAAAGATGCCGAAACAGGTGAGTTTTTAAGCGAAATTACCGAACACGGACAAAAAGTGGTACTGCTTAAAGGCGGACGAGGCGGACTGGGCAACGATCATTTTAAAACATCTACCAACCAAACTCCAAAATATGCCCAACCCGGCGAAGAGGGCCGTGAAGCCGAGATAATCCTTGAGTTAAAAATTCTTGCCGACGTGGGTCTTGTGGGATTTCCAAACGCCGGTAAATCAACCTTGCTTTCGGTGGTTTCGGCTGCAAAACCCGAAATTGCCAATTACCCGTTTACTACCCTCAGACCCAACCTCGGCATTGTTTCATATCGCGACAACCAGTCGTTTGTTATGGCCGATATCCCCGGTATTATTGAAGGTGCCGCCGAAGGAAAAGGACTTGGACTTCGGTTTTTACGTCATATCGAAAGAAACTCCATCCTGCTGTTTATGGTTCCCATCGATAGTGATGACATTGAAAAAGAGTACCGAATCCTGTTGCGGGAACTTGGAAAGTATAACCCCGAACTGTTGGATAAAGAACGGATTTTAGCCATTACCAAATCCGATATGCTGGATGACGAGTTAATTGAAGAGGTAAAAAAACAAATACCAGAGGAATTGCCGTCGGTATTCATCTCTTCGGTTACGGGCAAAGGAATTCAGCAACTTAAAGATATAATTTGGAAATCATTAACAACATAAATATAGTAATAAAAAAAGATGAACGAAGTTATTTCAAACCTTGAGCCGAAAATAGTCTGGCACTATTTTAAAGAAATTCTTGAAATTCCCAGACCCTCCAAAAAAGAGGATAAAATTAAAGCCTATTTAATGGATTTCGGCAAAAAACACCATTTGGAAACCCTTACCGACCAAGTGGGAAACGTGCTTATTCGTAAACCCGCCACGGCCGGTATGGAAAACCGTAAATCGGTGGTTTTACAAAGTCATATGGATATGGTTTGTGAAAAAAACAGCGATACCGACCACGACTTTGACAACGATCCCATTGAGGTGTATATAGAAGACGGCTGGGTTACCGCAAAAGGAACCACCCTTGGTGGCGACGACGGTATCGGCGTTGCCGTTTCCCTCGCCATTCTGGCATCCGATGATATTAAACACGGCCCACTGGAAGCACTCTTTACCGTTGACGAAGAAACAGGGTTAACCGGTGCGTTCGGACTTCAACCCGGTTTTCTTAAAAGCAAGATATTATTAAACCTCGACTCGGAGGATGAAGGCCAGCTATTTATCGGCTGTGCCGGCGGTCAGGATACGCTGGTATGGCTGCCCTACGATAAGGTGGAAACACCCGGAGGATATTCGGCTTTTACCCTGAAAGTATCAGGCCTTAAAGGCGGACACTCCGGTGACGAAATCAATAAAAACCGCGGAAATGCCAATAAAATATTAAACCGTTTTTTGTGGGAGAACCTGAAAAATCTCGACATTAAACTGCACGACTTTGACGGAGGAAACCTGCGAAATGCCATTGCCCGCGAGGCATTTGCCGTTATCCTGGTTCCTGATAATAAAAGTGAAGAGCTGAAGGCGGCAACAACAGCCTATACCGAAACCATTAAAAACGAATTTCGCGTAACCGAACCCGCATTAAACTTTACCATCGAAAGCTGCGACCCGCCCGAATACGTTGTTGACGACGAATCAACCGACGAGCTGCTAAACTCGCTGTATGCCTGCCCGCACGGTGTAATTGCCATGTCGGCCGATATTGAAGACTTTGTTGAAACCTCCACCAACCTGGCTTCGGTAAAATTTAAGGAAGAGGAAATTTTGATAACAACCAGTCAGCGCAGCTCGGTAGAGTCGCGTAAGCAGGATGTTACCAACATGGTGGTTAGTGTATTTCATCTTGCAGGGGCCCGTACCGAAACCAGCGACGGTTATCCGGGATGGACACCCAACCCCGACTCCGAAATTGTTGACCTCACCTCTAAACTTTATACAAAACTTTTTAACGAAGATCCGGAAGTGCTTGCCATTCATGCAGGACTGGAGTGCGGGCTCATCGGCGATAAATATCCCGGAATGGATATGATCTCTTACGGCCCTACCATAAAAGGAGCTCACTCTCCCGATGAACGGATGGAAATTGAGTCGGTTAAGAAATTTTGGGAACTGACCCTGGAAATATTAAAAAACATTCCCGAAGAATAAAGAAACAGAAAACCGGCGGAGGTTTGTTGCAACTGTCTTTCGGAACAGGAGTGTGTAATTTTTAAAGTATTTTCAAAACTTTTCAGATTTTTCCTACATAATTCTCTTCCCTGCTGCAAACCTCCGCTGCAAAATCAGTGGCTGTTTCAAGTATGCTGTTCCATTGATTATCTGATAAAATATCAGGTTTTTCACCCGTTCTGTTCATGGTATAAAGCATACCTGCATTAAAAGCATCGCCTGCGCCCACGGTACTTACCGCTTTAATTTTTTTAGCAGGTATTTTTATTATCCGGTTGTTAACATATCCGGCACAACCGTTTTGTCCCAATGTAACAATTACCGTTGCATTTTTATTGGTTTTACGAATCAGTTCAGCCCAGGTATCAGGATTTCCCGGGCCAAACAGGTTGGTAAAATCTTCATCCGAGCCTTTTATGATATGAGCCGTGGCAATATTTTCCTGTACAGCCTGCCGGAAAAGCGTGTTGTCAAGATGATAAGCGTGACGAATATTGGGATCGTAAATAATGGTTGTTCCGTTTTGCTTCGCTTTATTAATAATGGCAACAACATCTTTCCGTATGTCGGGATCAAGCGAATAAACCGAGCCGAACAAAAGATAATCGTTGTTTGTAAATCTCATGTCGGTAATAAGTTTTCGCCGTTCAGGGTATGTTTTATAAAAATTATAGGACGGTTTGGCATCTTTATCGAGAAAAGCAAGGGCAAGTGAAGTTTTGCCAGATTGGTATCGGGTAATACATTTTGACGAGATTCCCTCATCCAGTAAAAATCCGATAATCCTGTTACCCGTCAAGTCATCTCCCAGTTCCGATATGAGTGTAACCGGGGTTTTTCTGCGTGCCAGCGATACGGCCACATTAAGCATGGCACCACCCGGTGTGGCCGACAGACTCCCGTCGGATTTAAAGATTATGTCAAGAAGTGTTTCGCCAAGGGTATATATCATGTTTTTTGTCTCAAATTTAGTAAGTTTCATAAGGAATCCATACTTTTGCACATCAAAAATTTTTTATGATTGTAATAGCAGACAGCGGTTCCACAAAAACCCAGTGGGTAGTGGTTGATAACGGTAAGGTACTGACCGACTTAACAACACGGGGATTCAATCCCTTTTATTATAAAGCCGACGAACTTGAGAAGGCTCTGTTTGAAGAGCTTCATAATCATATAAACGGAAGCGATATCGAAAAGGTATTTTTTTACGGTGCAGGATGTTCAAACGAGGCCAACTGCTCACTGGTAAAACATTCGCTTCAACTGTTTTTCAAATGGGCCGATATTTTTACCGGGCACGACCTTACAGGTGCTGCAGCGGCTCTGTTACAGAACAATAAAGGCATTGCCTGTATCCTGGGAACCGGATCCAACTCATGTATGTGGGACGGTAATAACGTTACCGCTCACCTGCCCTCGCTGGGCTGGCTGCTTGCCGACGAAGGAAGCGGAACCTATCTGGGTAAACTTTTGTTGCAAAAAATATTGTCGGACGAAGCCGAACCCGAACTTACAGAAAGTTTTTATCAAACCTTTGACCTTGATTTTGAATCTACGCTGCACAAACTGTACGGCGAACCCAATCCCAACAGGTTTTTTGCATCATTAAGCAAATTTGCCGCCGAAAACATCCATTTTAAAACATGCAAAGAAGCCGTAAAAACCTCTTTTTCCGATTTTATTGAAAAACAGGTTGCAAAATATCCTGACTATCAAAATCAGGTTGTCAGTTTTACCGGATCGGTAGCCTATGTTTACCGCGATATACTGAAAGAGGTATTAATGGAAAACAACATCCGTTTAGGCATTATTTTAAAAGCTCCCATGGAAGGACTTATAAAATACCATACAAACAGATAATAGGGCTGTAGTAAGCAAACACTCACAGAATAACGATATAAGTTTCTTTACTATTCCGTTACAAAACCAAAATATCCGGGGATAATCCCCGCTTCAAAGCTGCTGCGTAAATTACCACTGTTATCGTAAACATAAACCTGTCCGTTTCTGACATAATCAAGTGCGTCCGAAACAAAAATCTCCTCTTTATCGGGCCTTACACCCAATGCGTAAAAGTTTTTATCGCCGCACGCAACAAAAGGCGCTTCGGGAATTGCTCCGGAAGAAACAGAAATCCGGTAAATATCTTTGTTAAGATAAAAAAGTTTGTCGCCATCGCCATTTATGCTCAATGCAACAGGATTGCAATCTTTATGTGAAAACTCCAGCTTCTTTTCCACCGTATTGCTTTCGGTATTTATGCGGTACAAGGCCGGATAGTACTCATTATTAAATCCTCCGCTGCACAAAACCCAAAGTTTATTGTTTTTGTCAATTGCCATGCTGTTTGGCTCCACGGTAACCGCTATCGAGTCGGTCAGCTTCATTAAATCGATATCAACCACCAATATTTTATCGTTAACCGCTTGCTGGTTCATTTTCGACCAGTTGGCAACAAAAACCTTATGCTCCGCTTTAACCATCGACTCGGAGGTGTGCCCATTTAAATCAATTTTACCTTTAACGGCAAAAGTTGACAGGTCGGCAATGGTTAATGATTTATCAAACAGGTCAGAGATAAGTGCTGTGTTGTCATCAACAAACAATATCTCGCGAGGCGAAGAGAGTCCGCTTATTTTACCCATAAACGCCCCGGTTTTAATGTCGATAACATACACAATTCCCGAATTATTTACCACAACATAACCCCTGCCGTTGTGATAAGCGATATAATTGGCCACATCGCCCAGCGGCACCTTGTTAACGGCATAAAAAGCATCCGGCAGCAACGTGCTGTCGGCAAACCGAAACCAGGTAAGCGAGGCGTTTCCTGTTGTAAAATTACCTTCGTTTACCGTAAAAACCCCGGGCGGCGTAAACATCGACGGCTCAGGCTCCAACGGAGTGTTATCCCTGCACGACGAAACCGTTAATAATAGAACCACCCAAATAGTTACCGCAAATTTAATCTTCATTTATCTCTATTTTTAATACAAACCTTGAACAATCTGTTGATTGTTGATTTTTGATTTTTGATTTTTGATTTTTGATTTTTGATTTTTGATTTTTGATTTATTTGTCAATCGTCAATCTTAAATCGTCAATCGTCAATCTTTTAATCTATGATTTTTGATTTTTGATTTGTCTTAAATCGTAAATCAGCAATCGTCAATCGTCAATCTTAAATCGTCAATCACCCCTCCCCTACCAAACATCCGCTTTCAAAATCACTTCAAAATTTCTTCCTGGCATGGCACGCCATAAAACCGCCTGATACTGCACGTTAAAAATATTGTTGAATTTTGCCTGAAGCTCAATACCGGTTTTCTTCAACAGCCATTTTTTACCAATCTGAAAATCGTTTAAACAGTATGCCGGAAGGGTATTTGAGTACGAATCCTGCGGGTTCATGGTTGTGGTTCTTGTTCCGGTTACAATGGTATTCCATCCCAACGACCACCCCTTAAAGCCAACGTAAAAAAACAAACTTCCGTGATGAACGGGAATATAGATTAATTGTCTGCCGTTATATCCTTCTTCCACGGCAAGCCGGCTTTCGTCGGTTGTAACGGTATAGGCATAATCGCCCGACAAGCGGTAATACCATTTTTCAATCCGGCCACTGAGCTGCAACGAAGTTTCCAATCCGCGGGCTTTCACCAGGGCAATGTTTTCGGGAGTCCAGTAACGATAATCGGTGGGTTTCCATTGAATCCAATTGTTGATTACCGAATAATACACAGAAACATCCACCGCAAGGGTTAACCGCTTCGACAGCGATTTAAGGTAATTAACACCGGCTTCCGTTTCCACACCGTCTTCGGGCAACAAGCTGCTGTTACCACCCGGATACCAGTAGAGGTCGTTCAATGTTGGTAAATGGTAGTTTCGCGAAACCGTGGCCCTCAAATAGAGGTCTTCTTTATCCAGCACTTTGTAGTTCAATCCTGCAAACGGCATTAACGGAAGCAATTTCCCATCCGTTAACTGAGTACGAACCAGCGCATCAAGGGTTAGTTTTTTCCAAAATCGTTTGTTAATACCTGCAAACACGGATGTGGCAAAACGCATTTTTGTATCGGAGTAGTTGCTACTGATAACCCTGTCGTATGTAACATCAACTCCCGAGCTAAGCTCCCATCCATGTTTCACCTTTTGTGTCCATTTTGACTTCAGGTAAAATCCCGAAGTATAATTTTTAGAGTCGATAAGCGTAACCACATTGGACGAATCGTCGGAAGTGGTGGTTTTCAGGTAATAATGCTGGTCTTCGTAAAAAAAAGCCCCTTTAACCTCAACCCTTGTTTTGTTTTTATGATAGAGCCACCCCAGTACATTCCGCGAAAAAAAGGTTTTTTGATACTCTTCGGGATCGCCCCCTTTATAAACATTGGTCATTATAGGCGGAATATTGCGATTGTTCCATTGGTTCCAGCTTATAAAACTCAGATGTTGCCAGGGATTAAGCTGCAGAGAAAACTGCTGAAGAAAACCGCCGTTGAGATAAGAGGCATTTTGCTGATTCATCCATTCGGGAGGCAAAACCCCGTTGTTGTAATAGGAAAAATCGTTTTCAGAAGTCTGTACCATTGCCCGCGTACCCGAACTGAACTTTTTATAATTTAGATTCAGCGACAGGGCCGTATTAAACGTTTTAAAGCTGCCAGCCGACTGACTGATATGAAACAACGGTTTATCGGTTTGACGGGTACTGTTATCGAGCAGCACACTTCCTCCCAAAGCTCCTCCCGATTTATAAAGCGACCCGCCACCGTACAACAACTCCAGTTTGTCAAAAAACGATTCGGGAACATAGGAAAAATCAACCTGTCCCAGCATGGGTGAGTTAATGGCAAAATCGTTCCAAAGCACCTGCGTATGCGAAGCTGCCGTTCCCCTGAAAGAGGCGGAAGAGATGCTTCCCTTACCGTACGACTTAATAAACACCGGCGAAAAGGCGGTAAGCAGCTGTCCCAGGTCAAAATGTTCAAAATCCTTTTTTATCAGCGTATCAATACTGCTTTTTTTAAACGAACGCTCATAAGAATCTTTGATGCCAACCACTTCAAACTCCAAAAGGTTTAACGTGTCAAAAACAGCCTGTCCCTTTACCGTTTTAATGATTCCCGAAAAAACCAGCAAAACAAAGATTACTATTTTTATTCGTTTATTCATACTGTTTTATTGACATCATACATACCGGTCAACACATACTACCTGTTGATTATTTTAAATATCCTGTTGACACCGTCGTTACCTTCCGCATTAATTATCAACATACCCTCCGGCAAATCCGTCAAATCCATCTTTTTTCGGTTTGTTACATTTACGACTCTTAACAGCTGCCCGTGCAGGCTGTAAATCTTTACCATTGTTACCGCTCCGCTAATATTTACGGTTCCGTTACAAGGATTCGGGTACAGATTAATTTCACAATTACCCGATTCGTTTAAAACATAAGTATTTGAAGTATTATGAATAACCCCAACCGCGTCAAGGTCAAAGCCCCCCGACTCAAAAGGAGTTGGCCACGGGTCGTTAATTTTATTACCTTCACTGTCGAAGGTACAATATGTATCATCAATACTGCCGGTTACATCCCTTATCTTAATGGCAATAACATGGTTCACATCCAGCCCCTGTTCGTTTTTCAACGTTTCCAAATCGAACGGTACGCCATAAAAAACCCGGTATTTACCTGCAAGATTATGAATCTTTTCCGCTTCCAGCGTTCCGAATGTTTCAACCTGTTGTGTGGTTTGTGTTAACGATACCGCCGGAAACCTGAAAAAGTTTTCTCCGTCGGAGCTAACCTCCACAAAAGCAAGTTCCAAAAATGTATCGTTAAAACCGTTTTCAAACACGGCAAAATCGGCTCCGTTGCCATTTGTAACGGGTTTATCAAAAAACACAATTGCCCAACCGCCGTCACCCAGACTTACCACATTATTATCGGCGCGGCCAACAGCACTTGCACTATCGCCATATTTGGCTTTTCCAAGCATTGTATCCGCCACATTCATCCAACCACGCTCAATAACAGCAGATACAGCCCAGTCAATAAACACCGAACTGTCGGCGTGTACCGCGCTACTGCCGGGCTGCCCTGCCGGAGGCGCATATTGTGCAGAAGCCGTAAAAGCAAATAACATAAGTATTGCTATGTAAAAAACTGATTTCATAATTTGTGCCTGGCAGATGTACGGTACGTTTTAAACCTTAAGAGGTCATCAGGTTTGTGCCCAAACAGCCTTCCTGATGACCTCTTTTGTTTTAATAATTATTGTTTAACGATTTTAGAGGTATATATTTCGGATTCTCCGAAAACAGAAATCAAATAGATACCATTATGAAAAGTCGATAAATCAACAGAAACAGCCCCGTTGCCCGAAACATTCAGCATAAGCAGTGTGCGTCCGGTTAAATCGGTCACCGTCACTTTTTCAATTTTCCGATTGTCGGGATTGGAAACGGTTACCACTCCTCTTGTGGGATTCGGATAAAATGCAAGAGAATTGAACTCATTATCTTCAACACCTTCGAAATCGCGATAATCAATGGCAATGGCTTCGGCGGAAATACCCGCTTCAAAGCTCCCTGTTGAGTCACCGTCCATATTGTAGATTACACCGTTGCCAACCGACGCATAATCGGTGGTGGTAACATAAAACTGCTGGTGAACATGATCGAATGCAGCCCCGGCCATACTCATTGGAGGAGCAGCAACAATCACCGTATCGGCAATGGTAAGGTCGGAAACCGAAATTGACCCGATACCGCCGTTAATCATGGCGTACAAAATACTTTCATCATTAACCAGGTCAACACCTTTGCCGAGGTTTACGTTTACCTCTGCCGAAGTAACCGACATATCGGCAAGGTCTATCTTCATTACATAACCTGCCGAACCTCCCCAGGGTGTTTTATTTACGGTGATCAAATACTGGTTATCACCCTCTTCATAAACATAAACATTGCTAATGCCCGAGCCTTCCGTTCCCAAATCAATCTCCTGAACAAAAGCATTGGTCTCCAAATCAACAACGGCAAGTTTACCGCTGGTGGCGGCCCACCCTCCGGGAACAGCAACATACGCTTTATTATTATACACGGCAATACCGGCGGCTTCATCGGAAACTTCAGAAATAACGGCCAATTCCGAAAGGTCGTCACGATTATAAATTCTTACAAAATCTGCCGTATCGGGATACCAAAACGAAGCAATCAGTTTTTCTTCGGTTGCTTCCAGTTGGTTAACACCCTGAGCAAAAATGGCTGCCACTCTTTGATAGGTATCAATATCATACGCAACAACTGAATCCTGAGCGGCAACATAAAGATAATGATCGAACACCACCGCACATTGAACCGACTGTGTAAAAACGGTTCCGAACTGTGTGGTTGAAGAATCCGAAGGCTTGTATGTAGCCACGGTTACATAATCATCGGGGTTGGTAAAAGCTCCGCCCGATACAACAAGTACCTGATTAACATCAATGGTACCAGGGTTTTGTGCAAAAAGGGTCTGCACACTCATCAACAGCGCAACGGCTGCAATTAAAAAGTAATTTTTTTTCATACGAAAAAGTTTTAAGGTTAATAAAATTTTTAAACCTCAAAACTTACAGGATGGTTTGATGGAAAGAGTTTTAAAGATTCCACCAGGCTTTTATCCCGAAAGCTTTGACTGGTAAACCGAAAAGGCAGGTCTTCTGACTTACTCGCTTCCGGTGGCCTTCCCACCCGCCCATGGCGGATAGTGGCAGAGGTTTCCGAAAGACACTTATGAGCTTACAGCAGCGGGAACTGTGCAGGTTTCTCACCTGCTTCCCTGTTAGGCCGTAAAGGCACCTTTTCAGCGGCAAATGTATAATAAATATTTGTAACTGCATTTTACCGGAGATTAAAAAAATCAAATGCCGTTTTTTAATTTGATTTGACTGAAGATTTTATCATAGAAATTGTTTAATGTAAACAGATTGAAGATATTTCAAAAAGTAAAAAGCGTGTCTTCTTCGACTACGCTCAGAATGACACGCTTTTTACTTTTTGAACAATCACTTTAGAATTTTACTGTTATAACCAACAAGTTAACTTTAAACAACTTCATATTTATTAAGCATATTTTCTTTTGAGTTACCGGTTTTGATTTGTTTCTTTGCCTGCCATAACATCAATAATAATTATGAAAACGTATCTTGAGTGTGTGCCCTGTTTCATGGGGCAGGCTTTACGCGCTTCGCGAATGGCCACCACCGATGAAAAGCTGATAAAAAAAGTACTCGACGAAACGGGGGATATGATCAAACACATTCCCATGGAAAACACACCTGCCGAAACCGGTTTGCAGGTTTACCGAAAAGTGCAAAAGATTACAGGGGTTACCGATCCTTATAAAAAGATTAAACAGCAACACATTGCCGAGGCAAAGGAGCTTTTACCCGGACTCGAAAAAATGGTTGACCAAAGCAGCGATCCGTTATTAACCGCCATCCGCATTGCCATTGCCGGAAATGTTATCGACCTCGGTATAAACAAATCCTTCGACCTGGTGGAAGAAATAAAAAGAATTGTTTCACAGGATTTTGCCCTTTTCGACTATGCAGCGTTTAAAAGCGAACTCAGGAAAGCAAAAAGCATTTTATACATCGGCGACAATTCGGGAGAGTCGGTGTTTGATACCGTTTTAATACGTCAGTTAAAAAAACCGGTAATATATGCAGTAAGGTCGCAACCCATTATTAACGATGTTACCATGAAAGATGCCATTGATTCGGGGCTTGACAAAGTTGCCCGGCTGGTTGATTCGGGCAGTGCAGCACCGGGAGCCATCTTAAGCCAATGTTCTACGCAGTTTTTAAAGATTTACAAAGATGCCGACCTTATAATCAGTAAAGGGCAGGGTAATTACGAAGGTCTGTCCGACGAAAAACGCACCATCTTTTTCCTGCTTAAAGCCAAATGCAGTGTTATTGCCCGCCATCTTCATGTAAAAGAGGGAGCCATTGTTTTAAAAGGTATAAATTTGCCTGATTTATAAACCGGAAAATCAAGATGAATTATCAATATCTTTTTGGCCCTGTGCCTTCACGCCGGCTGGGCATGTCACTGGGCGTTGACCTTGTACCGCATAAAATATGCTCGCTTAACTGTGTTTATTGCGAATGCGGACGAACCACCAAACTAACCACCGAACGCAAAGAGTATATCCCTTACGATGCCGTTGTAAAGGAGATTGCCCACTATCTGAAAAACAACCCCGACCCCGATTATTTTACCTTTTCGGGTTCGGGCGAACCCACACTGAACAGCCGTTTCGGCGATGTATTGCACTACATCAAATCAAACACCAATATTCCCGTGGCGGTATTGACCAACGGAACCCTGTTGTACGATAAAAGGGTGCGTAACGAACTGTTGGATGCCGATGTGGTACTTCCTTCGCTGGATGCGGCCGAAGATAAGGCTTTCCGTAAGATTAACAGGCCCCGGCGTGAGATGAGCATTCCGCAATATATTGAAGGGTTGGTTGATTTCAGAAAAGAGTTTAAAGGAAAAATCTGGCTGGAGGTTTTAATCATACCCGGAATAAATGATAACCCCGAAAACCTTCAGGCTCTTAAAGAGGCTTTCCTGAAGATAAACCCCGACGAAATTCAGCTTAACACACTTGACAGACCGGGAGCCGTTGAGAATATAAGGGCCGCAACCCGAAAAGAGCTACAGGATATTTTGAATTTTTGGAACCTGCCACAGGCTAAGATTATTGCCGCCGCCCCCGACCGGAAAAAAATTGTTGCCTATCGCAGCGATACCGAAACCGCCATTATGGAAACCATAAAGCGTCGTCCCTGCACACTGGATGACCTGCATAAAATTCTCGGACTGCACATCAACGAGCTTAACAAATACCTTGATGTACTGGAAGATGAAGGTAAAATATGCTCGGTTCGCGAAAACAGGGGATTGTTTTATAAAAAGGCCGAATAGCTCCTCCAACCGGTAACGGTGGTGTTTGGTAAATTGGCCGGCATAAGCCATTGCAGGGCCTGATAAAACTTATGTCATTTCACATTTCCGTACCATTGTTAATAACTTCCTTTGGGCATACTTTTCATAAAAAGTAAAATTTGTATTTTTGTGTTTATCGTCGTATAAACAGTTAAATAATTGAATTACAATGGGTAAAACCATAGCCATTACCAATCAGAAAGGAGGAGTGGGTAAAACCACAACCGCCATTAACCTTGCTGCGAGCCTGGCAGTGCTGGAATATAAAACCCTGCTTGTTGATGCCGACCCGCAGGCCAATGCCACATCGGGCATCGGTTTCGATCCGAAAAATATTCAAACCAGCATTTACGAATGTATTGTGGATGATGCCGATCCAAAAAATGTTGTGCTTGAAACCACCACGCCCAACCTGCACCTTATTCCCGCCCATATCGACCTTGTTGGTGCCGAGATAGAGATCATCAATCTGCCCAACCGCGAAAAGATGATGCGCAAAGCGCTTGATCAGGTAAAAGAGGCCTACGATTTTGTAATTATCGACTGCTCCCCGTCGCTGGGGCTGCTTACGGTAAATGCACTAACGGCCGCCGATTCGGTAATCATCCCCGTACAGTGCGAATATTTTGCGCTGGAAGGATTGGGAAAACTTTTAAATACCATCAAAATTGTACAGTCGCGCCTAAATACCGAACTCGATATAGAAGGTATATTGCTTACCATGTTCGATAGTCGTTTGCGCTTGTCCCGCCAGGTGGTGCAGGAGGTAAAAACCCATTTTCAGCAAATGGTTTTCGACACCATTATCAGTCGCAACACACGGCTGGGCGAAGCCCCGAGCTTCGGAAAATCAATTATCATGCACGATGCAAACAGTACGGGTGCCATCAACTATCTGAATCTGGCAAGAGAGATATTACAAAAGAATAATCTTACCGTTTTAAAGAACAGTGAAAAAGAAATAAGCACCAATGAGTAAAAAAAGAACAACACAAGCATTGGGAAGAGGGCTTGACGCAATATTAAAAAGTCCTGAAACCGACATTACCGCCGGTGATATTTCGGGAAATTTTGTTGCAGGAGCCATTGCCGAAATAGAGATTGAAAAAATTGAAATCAACCCGTTTCAGCCCCGTTCCGATTTCGACGGGATGTTGTTGCGCGAACTGTCGGAATCCATTAAATCGCAAGGTGTTATCCAGCCGGTTACGGTACGAAAAATGGGCTACGATAAATACCAGCTTATTTCGGGCGAACGCAGGTTAAGGGCTTCAAAACTGGCGGGTCTGGAACGGATTCCCGCTTACATTAGGGTTGCCGACGACGAACAGATGCTTGAAATGGCCCTGATAGAAAATATTCACCGTAAAGACCTTAATGCCATAGAGGTAGCCATCAGCTATAAACGTTTGATGGAGGAGCTTAACCTGACCCAGGAAAAACTTTCGGAAAAGGTGGCAAAAAACCGTTCCACCATCACCAATTTTTTACGACTGTTAAAACTTCCGCCGGCCATACAGGTTGCTTTACGCGACGACCTTATTACCATGGGACATGCCCGTGCACTGATACCTCTTGAAGATGAAAAAATACAAACCCGTATTTTAAAAGGCATCATCGACAGCGGATGGAGTGTACGCGAAGTGGAACGCATTGTACGCGAAATATTAAACCCGACCCATAAACCGCGAAAAAATCCCGATGAAATCCCGGAAAAATACCGCCACATCTCCGATGAACTCAGCAAACTGCTGGGAACAAAAGTAAATTTTAAACGAAACAATAAGGGAAAGGGAAACCTCGTTATCAACTTTAATAACGATGACGACCTTGAACGGATCGTAAATATTTTAACAAAATAGATTTCCATGTTCACGGACAGGAAAAAATTTATTACAGCGGCTTTGGCTGCTTTCCTGTTGTTTGCCGGCTTTATTTTTCCGCAATATTCTTTTGCTCAAAAAAAAGCTGCTGACACTTCGTATATGGAACACTCACCAAAAAAAGCCACCTATTGGTCGCTGCTACCCGGAGCCGGTCAGATTTACAATAAAAAATACTGGAAACTTCCCATTGTATATACCGGTTTTGGCGTAATCGGGTATTTTGCATTTTCAAACCGCAGCGAATACCTTAAATTTCACGATGCCTACATCTGCAGTGTTACCCTTGGCGAAGCATGCGACAACGAACTGGCGGATAAGTACTCGACGGATGACCTGAAATCCATTCGCGACTATTACCGGCGAAACATGGAACTTTCGTTTATTTTGGGTGCTGCCTGGTATGTTTTGCAAATGCTGGATGCCGTGGTTGATGCCCACCTATACTACTGGGATGTTAGCGAAGATATTTCATTAAAGGTAGAACCGGTAATCAACCCGGTGGTTGTTCCACAGGCGGCATTGCCGGCCAACGACCCCCTGATGAACGGTGTTAAAATTACGGTAAAATTTTAGAGCGATGAACAGATTAAAAATTGTTATTTCGGGTTACGGCAAAATGGGCAGGGAAGTTGAAAAAACAGCGCTGCAAAAAGAACATCAAATAGTAGCCGTAATCGATAATGAAGATGACTGGAACAAATTTTTAAACGCAAACATACCTGCCGATGTGGTGATCGATTTTAGTATGCCGTCGGTTGCCCTTGATGTTTTTTCAAAATGCTTTAACCGTGGAATCCCTCTGGTAACCGGCACAACGGGCTGGTACAACAAAAAAGAAGAGGTGTTTAACTTGTGTAAAGAAAAAAACGCAGCCTTTTTTTATGCCCCAAACTTCAGCATTGGTGTTAACATCTTTTTTTATACCAATAAAAAACTCGCACAGGTGATGAACCGCATCAACGGTTATAAGGTTTCCATTACCGAAACCCACCATATTCATAAATTAGATGCCCCGAGCGGAACAGCCATTCAGGCCGCCAACGACATAGTGGAGCAAATGGACAATTTAACCGGATGGTTTGCAGAAGAAAACAGAAAACAAAAAATTCCGGTAAAATCAATCAGAAAAGGCGAAGTTACCGGAACCCACGAAGTTTTATGGAGATCGGCTTCGGATGAAATATTGCTGAAACACAAAGCCGTTAACCGCTCCGGGTTTGCGGCAGGTGCCGTGGCAGCGGCCGAATTTATTCAAAATAAAAAAGGTATTTTTACCATGAATGACCTCCTCAATTTAAACGATTAATTACTTTTATCGATTATTTTCATTATTCCATAACAATAAAAAAATTAAGTCATGAAAAAGGTAAGTTTGTTATTGATTGCCGTTTTACTCGGAACCATATTAAGTGCACAGGATATGTCAACCATTGCTCCCGATACTATTGTAAACGGCAAGTTCTCACGGAAATACGGCAATGTTACCGTAAAAGGACAATTTAAAGACGGCCTGAAAACCGGCAACTGGATGATTGTATATTCCTCAGGGCAAATTCATATTCTCGAACAATACAAAAAAGATAAAAAAGACGGACTTCGTTTAAAACTTAGCAAAAGAGGTCAGCTGGAGGAACAGGAGTTTTACAAAAACGGAGTGAGAGACGGGGAACGTATTAAATTTACCACTTCGGGAAGACCCACACTGAAAGAAAACTATAAAAACGGAAAACTCAACGGGTTGCGCACGGTTTATTACAGCCGGGGCCAAAAGCAGGAAGAGAGCGAATATACCAACGGCGAAAAAGACGGACTGGCCAAATGGTACACCGATAAAGGCAAACTAATTGCCGTATATGAATACAAAAACGGTTTGTTTGAAGGGTCGCAAAAATATTTTTACAACAACGGGCAATTAAAAGCCGTTAAGATGTTTAAAAACAACGTTGCCGAAGGCCCTTATAAAGAGTATTACGAAGACGGAACCCTTAAAGTATCGGGACAGTTTAAAAACGACCTGAAAACCGGTAAATGGATTGAATACGACAAAGAAGGAAAAGCAGTTAAAACCACCCGCTACAATAAAAAAGGCATCGCCAAATAATGAGAAAGATACTTAACCCCTATGTAAAAATCGAAGGGTACAACTGCTTTGGCTGTTCACCCGACAACGAGCACGGATTACAACTGCAATTTTACGAAGACGGTGATTATCTGATAACAGAATGGGAACCACGTGGTTT
This sequence comes from uncultured Lentimicrobiaceae bacterium, assembly GCA_964400655.1. Taxonomy (GTDB): domain Bacteria; phylum Bacteroidota; class Bacteroidia; order Bacteroidales; family F082; genus B16-G9. The sequence continues at coordinate 43,879 of CAYNVN010000123.1, read as the reverse complement.
TTTACAAGGTTATCATAATATTTTACACGGCGGTATTCAGGCTACGCTGATTGACGAAATAGGCAACTGGCTGGTGATGATAAAATTAAAAACCGCAAGCGTAACCTCGGAGCTTACCGTCCGTTATCTGAAACCGGTACATATCACCAAAAAAGGTAAGATAAAATTAAGGGCATCGCTAAAAAAAGTGGATAAAAACAATGCCACGGTATATGTTGAACTTTTTGACGGCGAAGGAATTAAATGTGCCGAGGGGGAACCGGTATATTTTGTATATCCTGTTGCCATTGCCAAAAAAAGGTTGTTTTTTCCCGATTACGAAGATTTCTTTGAAAAAGATGCCTCTTCCGAATCTTCCAACCGTTAAATTCATCGGTAAAGCCAAAACAGCTGTTTCATTTTTTCCTGTACAACATATTATTAATGGCCTGATTGGGTGTTAAATCTTTGTGGCCCATTAAAAAATATTGCTATTTTTGCTACCCTTAATATGAATCCTGTAACCAGCTTACCCAAGGGTAAAATGGATTGTTAAATTTAATTATGTGATGGAAAATAAAGAACAACTTAATCAAAATCCTGAAAAATCATCTCAGGAGGAGAAGTCTGAAACTGTTAACAATACAGTGGAAAACAATTTAAACGAAACCATTCTCGGGGAGAATGAAAAGAGACGTATTATTGAGTTAATACAAAGCAACACCGCTGCAGGTGATACTCCCGACCGGTCAGAAGAACCACCAAAAGAGGAACCGGAACCGGTTAATGAAAAAAATGACAACAAAGCAGAAGAAGCAACGGAAACATCAACGGTAATCAGCGAACACGAAAAGCATCGTATCATCCGGTTGATGAGCAGTAATTTTAATCCGCAACAGCCGCAGGACTCGTTTGATGCCGCTTCGTTAAAAGAGGACGACGAACATCTTGACGACCTGGCCGAGCAGGAATATGATTATGAAAACATGAACAAGCAGGAGCTGATTGAGCTTTTGGAAGAGCTTGTTCAGGAAAAAGATATCAGCCGCATCAAACATCAGGTTGGCAATATCAAAAGTGCTTTTCTGCAAATTAACAAAGAAGAGAAAGAAAAACTAAAAGAGGCCTTTATTGCCAACGGCGGCAAAGAAGAAGATTTTAAATATACCGAGGACCCGCTGGAACAACGCTTTAAGGCGGCTTTTAATATATACAAACACAACAAGCATAAATATGCCGAACTGCTTGAAAAGCAGAAACAGGTAAACCTTGAAGAAAAGGTTAAAGTTTTGGAGCAGATGAAAGCCATAATCGACTCCAACGAACAACTTAAAAAAACCTACGACGAGTTCCGTAAATTACAGGAAAGATGGAAAGAGATAGGCATGGTTCCGGCTACGGAACTTTCCAACCTGTGGCAAAACTACCATTTTTACGTTGATCGCTTTTTCGACAAGGTAAGAATGAATAAGGAGCTTCGCGACCTCGACCTGAAAAAGAATTTTGAAAGCAAAATTGCACTTTGCGAAAAAACCGAAGAACTTATTCTTGAAAAGTCGGTTATAAAATCGTTTAAACTTTTACAGCAATATCACGATGAATGGCGTAATATCGGACCGGTTCCCATGGACAAAAAAGATGACCTGTGGGAACGCTTTAAAGCAGCCACCGATAAAATTAACGAACGTCGTAAAGAACATTACAAAGCCATTCAGGAACAGCAGGAACTTAACTATCAAAAAAAACTGGTATTTTGTGAAAAAGCCGAAGAGCTGATTGCCCAAATGCCCGACTCCATCAAGGCATGGCAAAAAAGAACGGAAGAGATAACCGGACTGCTTAACGAATGGAAAAAAACCGGACGGGCACCCCGCCAGGTTAACGATGAAGTATGGGCACGTTTTAAAGGTTCGCTCGACAGTTTCTTTAATGCAAAACGTGAGTTTTTTGCCGAGCTGAAAGAGCAGCAGATGAACAATTACAATCTGAAACTCGATCTTTGCAAAGAGGCTGAAAAATTAAAAGACAGCGACAGCTGGAAAAAAACCACCAACGAGCTCATCCGTTTACAAAAAGAATGGAAAAAAATAGGGCCTGTACCCAAACGTCATTCCGATAAAATATGGAAACGTTTCAGGGCTGCCTGCGATGAATTTTTTAACCGTAAAGCCGAATTCTTTAAGGATATTCACAAGGTTGAGGCCGAAAACCTGAAACTTAAAGAAGCGCTTATTGAAGAGATTAAAAATTACGAAATCAAAAAAGATCGCGCTGCCGATATGGAAGCTTTAAAAAGTTTCCAGCGCAGATGGGTCGAAATTGGGCATGTTCCTTTTAATCAGAAAGATAAAATCCAGGCGGCTTACCGCGAACACATCGATAAACTTTTCGACAAGTTGTCGATAAATCGCATGGAGATAACCGCTCAAAACTATCAGAAACATATCGAAGAGCTTTTGGAAGGCCCTGACGACGGCAGACGACTTGCCCGCGAGCGTAATTATCTGGCTAACAAAATGAGAACCCTGAAAGATGAAATTACCGTTTGGGAAAACAACATCGGCTTTTTTGCCAATTCAAAACAATCGAACAAGCTGAAAGAGGATTTTGAGAAGAAGATTGAAAAAGCCAAACGTGAGCTGGAAATCATTATGGGAAAAATAAAAGCCATCGATAACGCTCAACGATAACAAAAAACGGGGAGCCATTAGCATTGTGCCATGACTCCCCGTTTATTTTTTTACAGGCTGAATTTCCGCACTGTTTTTTTTACACTTTAAGCCGCTCTTTAAATGGCAAAAAGGTCATAAAATCGGCATGATGTACCACATATGCTTCGGTGGTACGTTTAATCATATTGCCTTCGCCGGCATGTGCGGCAATAATGTGGCACACTTCAGCCGGCACGCCGGCTTCCTCTGCCAGACTCACACCCGAAAAAGGATGACGCACATACTTACCGTAGTTACCCTGCACAGCATTTCCGTTTTCGTCCAATTCATATTCCAGCAATTTGCCCACATCGGCCAAAATAGCACCGGCTATCAGCACATCCATATCAACGGTAAGCTCACCGTGATACATATCGTTTATCTTTTGCCCCGCATCACGGGCAATGTGCACTACCGAGCGTTTATGATCCATAAAGGTAACCTTCAAATCGGGACCAACCAGCAGCGTAAACGGAATCCGGTTTAAATCATCGGGGGTTAACACGCTGCGCTCCAAAGCCAGCTCCCATGTTTTGGCTGTTTGCTCACGCAAATTTTCATCATTTATCCACTCCAGCTCAGGCCAGAGATTTAATACTTCTTTGTTCATAATTGAATTATTAAAATCTTCAAATTCCAAATATCAGGCACCAAATCACAAATAATTTCATATCCCCAACTGTTTTGAAATCCGGAATTGTAATTTCGAAATTATTTGTGATTTGTAATTTGAATATTGGTGTTTATCCGCTTACAGTTTTGCAATAACCGCATCAGCCATCTCTTTGGTTGAAGCAGCCCCTTTATTTACCACATCTGCCGTACCACGCATCTTCATCATATCGTAAGTACGCACTTTGCCCTCGGCAATAACATCGGCCACCGCTTTTCTGATTTTAGCAGCGGTATCATTTTCATCGATAAAATCGAGCATCATACAAGCCGACTCAATCATGGCGATGGGGTTTACAATTGAAACGGGATAGTCGGCATATTTGGGTGCCGAACCGTGTGTCGGTTCAAAAACACCGATGCCGTTATCGGGATTGAACTGTGCCGAACATGCAAAACCAAGTCCGCCGATAAGTCCTGCAAAACCGTCGGAAACAATATCGCCAAACATATTACCGGCAACAATCACTCCGTAATCTTCCGGATTTTTCGTAAGCCACATCATTTGGGCATCAATGTTGGTATTCCAAAGCTCAATATCGGGATATTCGGCTTTTTGCATCTGTTGCGCCATCTTATACATCATTCCCGATGTTTCGCGAATTACATTGGGCTTTTCGCAAACCGTAACCGACTTATAGCCGTATTTTTTAGCATGTTCAAAAGCCCCTTTTAAAATTCTTTCGGTGGCTTTTTTGGTAAAGATACGTGTTGAAACCGAAATCTCCTCTTTAGGAGTATCACCAAAATTCTTTACAAACTTAGGATGGGTCATTAAAGCGTCGTAAACCTTTTCCGGCGGATTCGACCACTCAACACCTCCATACAGGCCTTCGGTATTCTGACGGAAAATAACCACATCAACTTCCGGTTCTTCAACGCCACCGTCGGCTCCGCGACGGATGAAGTTAAGCGGATTGCCTTTGTAAGTATGACACGGGCGCATACAGATATCAAGATTAAAATGCTGACGCAGGCCCACAATGGGAGAAGAATAAACCAGTCCTTTTTCTTGTAATTCGGGAGCCAGCTCTTCAAAAGCCGCATCTTTCGGCTTGGAGGTAATGGCACCGAAAAGTGCAATTTTGTGTTTTTCAATCAGGTCGATGGTACGCTGAGGGAGCGGATTACCTTCTGTTTTCCAAAATTCCCAACCGATGTCGCCTTCAACATAGTCGGCTTCAAATCCAGCCGCTTCAAGCACACGTAAAGTTTCGTCAAGCACCGCCCGTCCGATACCGTCGCCGGGCAGAGTTACAATGGTTCTTTTTGCCATAATAATATTTGTTTTTAGGGTTATTCAAAAAAATTGAACGACAAATATACAAAGGCCGTTGATTTGGCAACCGCCAAAATCAATAAAAAAAGTGAAATTTACCGTTGAAGATTAACCGTCACTGAAATCAGTATGTTAACAGACCGAATCAATCTTTATCGTTGGATAATTTTTTATACCGGGCAGCCTTTTTTTTGTCATCAAGGCGGGTGTAACACTTGCTTAACAAACCGGCGGTTTTTGCCGTCGGTTCAATTTCATAAAGTCGTCCGGCATATTTTAACGATTGTTTCATGTCGGCTGTAACAACATCCAGCGCTTTCAGTAAGTGAGCATACTGTTTCCGGGTTTTATGTGCATTGTATGCTTTCATCTCTTTTTGATACAGCTTCTCCCCTTTCCAGAAATAGTAATTTGCAAGCCATTTAAGTGCTTCCGTATTGTTTTTGTCGGTTTCAAGAATTTTTAATGACAATTCGAGACATTTATCATCATTTTTAAGCTTTTTATTCACCTTTAAAAATCCTTCCAGCACCGACAAATCCGATTGCTGGTCAGCAGAAAGAGTATCCCAAAGGTGAACGGCTTTATCGAGGTTGTCACTTTCTACATAAAGTTCAAACAAACGTTTTTTAACTTCGGCGGTCTGACTGCCCTGAGGAAATTTATTAAGGTATGTTTCAAGGTTTACCAGTTCAAGCGACAGGTTATCCTTTTTACGATATATTTCGGCCAGCGTTAAATAGGTTTCTTCATTATTAAAGTCCGACCAGTCAGCCTGTTTCAGGTAATCAATGGCTTTGTCGGTTTGTCCCAGCCGGTATGCTGCAATGCCGGCATTGGTATAAACAGGACACTGGTTAACGGCATCTTTTTGTTTATAGGAACTGATAACCTCTTCCCACATTCCCAACGCTTTTGCATATTCGCCACGGTCGAAAGCCTGTTGCGCCGACTGCGCTGTTTTGGCGAGTTGTTTTGTGCTGTCGCACGAACTAAACACAAGGGTGATACCCGTTAACACTAAAAGAAAAAACCTTTTCATGATAAAATATTATTAAAGTCGGCAAAAGTAGAAAAAAAGAAAACGCAACAAGAGGAGGAATATTTTTCTTAAATAGTTTCAAAAAACAAAAAAAGTAGTATTTTTGCCACCCGATTTGGAAACGTAGTGTAATGGATACCTGCCTATCGGCAAAGTAAACATAACAATACAAAATATCGAAATTGGACCCGTAGCATAATGGATACCTGCCTGCCGGCAGGCAGGGTGCACCTGACTACGGAAACTATAAAGTGAGATGTATTTTGCTTACGTTCTTAAAAGTCATGTTGACGGAAGACTTTACAAAGGCATGACTGAAAATATTGAAAGAAGGATTTATGAACACAATCATGGTAAAAATAAATCCACACGACCTTATAAACCTTGGGAATTAGTTTATTCAAAAGGTTTTAATAGCAGGCAAGAAGCCAGAGATCATGAAAAATGGCTTAAGTCTGGTGTTGGTCGGGAATACTTAAAAAAAATATTGGACCCGTAGCATAATGGATAGTGCACCTGACTACGGATCAGGAGGTTGCAGGTTCGACCCCTGCCGGGTTCACCAAGCCGTTCGTAAGGACGGCTTTTTTTATTTAGGCAGGGGGAGAAGCCTGTCCCGATGAAGCACGAATCGGGAACCCCTGTCGGGTTCACTTGAAAATGAAAAGGTTACAGCGATTTAAAGTTGTAACCTTTTATATTATTTAAAAGCAATTTATAACTATATTAAGTTAAATCTGTCAAAATCAGAGGTAGGAGCTCACCAAATGATTACATATTAATAACCCTTTATAATCAAAACCAACCAACTCCCCTCCTACTGTCTGCCGGTCTATTATAAATTCCCCGGCCGGGGAAGGCTTGTTAACAACAAATCTTTATCTACCTTTGCGCTGATGAATTTATCGGATAAAATAGGGGAAGAATTTTTTCAAATCATTTCCGAAACCGCTGCTAAATCAAAAACAAAAGTATTTGTTATTGGTGGTTTTGTACGCGACCTGATTTTGGAACGCCCGTCGAAAGATGTTGATTTTGTTGTTGTCGGAAGCGGAATCGAATTTGCAAAAAAAGTAGCCGGTGCTTTTGGAAACAAAGCGGAAGCCAAATATTTTGAAAACTTCGGCACTGCCATGATACATAAAGATAACTGGCAACTGGAATTTGTGGGGGCCCGCAAAGAATCGTACCGCAGAAACTCCAGAAAACCCATTGTGGAAAACGGCACCCTTGAAGATGATCAAAAAAGGCGTGATTTCACCATCAACGCTTTATCAATCAGCCTGCAAAAGCACAATTACGGCGAATTGCACGATCCCTTTGGCGGCTTACAGGATATTGAAAACAAAACAATCAAAACACCCCTCGATCCTGACATCACCTTTTCGGACGATCCGTTACGAATGATGAGAGCAATCCGTTTTGCCACCCAGCTTGGTTTTAACATCGAAGAAAACACCTTTAAAGCCATCGGCCGCAATAAAAACCGGATGTCCATTGTATCGAAAGAACGCGTTGCCGATGAACTTTCGTTAATTATAATGGCTGACAAACCCTCCGTTGGTTTCAGGCTGCTGGAAGAGTCGGGATTATTGAGTGCCATCTTCCCTCAAATGGCCGCCTTAAAAGGGGTGGAAATTATTAACGGCAACGGCCACAAAGACAACTTTTACCATACGCTTGAGGTATTGGACAACGTGGCCGCTAAATCTGACAATTTATGGTTAAGGTGGGCTGCCATTTTACACGATATTGCCAAACCGGTAACCAAACGATACGACAACAAAACGGGCTGGACTTTCCACGGGCATGAATTTGTGGGAGCAAAAATGAGCAGTAAGATTTTCAAACAGCTCAAACTACCGCAAAACGAAAAACTTAAATATGTCGAAAAACTGGTACGCCTTCACCTGAGGCCCATTGTTCTGTCGCAGGAGGTGGTTACCGATTCGGCAGTACGCAGGCTGCTGTTTGATGCGGGCGACGACATTGACGATTTAATGCTGCTTTGCGAAGCCGACATCACTTCAAAAAACGAAGCCAAGGTCAGGAAGTTCCTGAAAAACTTTAAGCTTGTCCGTAAAAAGCTGAAAGAGGTTGAAGAAAAAGACCGCATCCGGAACTGGCAACCTCCGGTCAGTGGCGAGGTCATTATGGAAACTTTCGGGCTAAAACCTTCGCGCAAGGTCGGCGACATTAAAACCGCCATCAGAGAAGCCATTCTCGACGGGGTCATTCCCAACGAATACGAAGCGGCTTACCGCTTTATGCTTCAGGAAGGAACCAAACAGGGGCTGGAAGTTAAAAAGAACCTGTTAACCAAATCATAACCATCGTGCTACAACACAACCATACGCTGATTGTGATTGCCGGGCCCACCGCATCGGGCAAAACAGATGTCGCCATTAAAATTGCCGGCCATTTCAATACGGAAATCATTTCGGCCGACTCACGGCAGTTTTACAAAGAGATACCCATAGGAACAGCGGCTCCCGACAAAACACAACAGGCACAAATAAAACACCATTTCGTAGGACACCTGCCGGTAACCGAACCCTATAATGTTTCCCGTTTCGAACATGATGTACTCGAATTATTAAATCAACAATTCAAAAAACAGTCCGTTATGGTTATGGCCGGCGGATCAGGTTTGTACATCGATGCGGTTTGCAAAGGAATTGACGATCTACCCGACCCCGATCTGACACTCAGAGAAAACTTGAATTACAAGCTCGATAACGAAGGTATAGCAGCTTTACAGCAACAACTCAAAGTTTTAGACCCCGTATATTATCAACAGGTTGACCTGCAAAATCCCAAGCGGCTGTTAAGGGCTCTTGAGGTTTGCATTCAAACCGGAAAACCCTATTCGGAACTCAGAAAAAACAACCCGGCCCCACGCAATTTCAACATTATTAAAATAGGTTTAAACCTTCCCCGTGAAGAGTTGTTTGACCGTATCAATCGCCGGACAGACCTGATGATTGAAAAGGGATGGATTAAGGAAGTTGCAAACCTACAGAGCTTGCAACATCTTAACGCCTTAAACACCGTGGGTTATAAAGAACTTTTTAAATACCTGTCGGGAGAATGGACATTAAGTTTTGCCATTGAAAAAATAAAAACCAACACACGGCGCTACGCCAAACGCCAGTTAACATGGTTTAAAAAAGATACCGACATCACCTGGTTCCTGCCCGGCGAACATCAAAAGATGATGGATTTTATTAACGGCAAATTACAACATTAACAACCTGATTACTTACTCTTTAGCAAACTCCCACAACCAATTAACCGGCAAATGTATTTGTATTTACTTCTCTTTTTTATATTTTTGTTTCTTAACAAAATCATTTATTTATTTAAACCAACAACATGAAAACTTTTACCTCTTTAATTACAGTACTTTTAATATTGCTTTCTTTAAACGTTTCAGCCCAGCAACCATTACAAACCGTTAAAAAATCGCAACAACCCCAAAAAGAGAAATCCTTTTTTGAGATACAAAAAGAATTTTACAACTACTGGGCACCCTATCATGTAGTTGACGGATACTATTATGAAAATGGTGTTAAGAAAAAAGCCGGCGGATGGAAACAATTTAAGAGATGGGAATATTACTGGGAGAACCGTGTTAACCCGAAAACCGGAGCATTTCCCAAAACAAGTGCAGCAGATATTTTCCTGGAACAGCAAAAACTAAGAGGCACCAGAACCGCAACCGGAAACTGGAGCAGCCTGGGGCCGTCTTCTTCTCCGGGAGGATACCAAGGTATTGGCAGGATTAACTGCGTTGGTTTCCGGGATGGTGATAACAACACCTATTATGCAGGAACACCATCCGGAGGACTTTGGAAAACCACCGATAACGGTGCTACATGGACCGTTTTAACCGATGATAATGCCGTGCTTGGCGTTAGCGACGTGGTAGTTATTGCCGGTGCAACAAGCGATAAGGACACACTGTTTATTGCCACAGGCGACAGGGACGGAGGCAGTATGTGGACTTTAGGAAGCGGTAACAATAACGACAACAATTCAATTGGCGTACTTAAATCGATGGACGGCGGCACAACATGGAACACCACAGGCCTGAGCTTTTCCGCAAGCGACAGAAAACAGGTAACCCGATTACAGGTTTCTCCATCCGACAGCCATACACTTTTTGCGGCCACCTCCGATGGTTTTTATAAATCAACCGATGCAGGAGCCAGCTGGACAATGATTTCAAATTACATATTGATGGATTTTGAATTTAAACCGGGAAGCAGCACGGTTATTTACGGAGGAAACAAAAACGGTTATATATTTTTATCGAATGACGGCGGAGCAACCTGGACAACAATTGTAAACAAATCCGGTACGGGAGGCAAAAGGGTCAACCTTGCTGTAACACCCGATTCCGACTCCACTGTGTATGCCGTTATGTCTAATTCAGACGGTGGCCTTTACGGTGTTTATAAATCAACCAACAGCGGAGCCTCCTTTACCAAAGTTTATGACGGAACAAATTTGCTCGGATGGAAAACCGACGGCTCCGATAGCGGAGGGCAGGGAGGATATGACCTTGTTATAGCGGCTGACCCCACTGATGAAGCAACGGTTTATGTGGGAGGAGTAATTACCCATAAATCAACCGACGGAGGCTCAACATGGAATGCTGTAAACTGCTGGACAAGCAGCAGCACCTATAATAAAAACGGTGCAGCGGTGGTTCATGCCGACAAGCACATGCTTAAGTTCCGGGATTCGGATAATACTTTATTTGAAACCAACGACGGCGGTATCTATTTAACAACCGACGGCGGTACAACCTGGACCGATAAAACCAACGGTATTGTCCCCAGTCAGATGTACCGGCTCGGAGTGTCTGCCACCACATCGGGTGATGTAATTACCGGATTGCAGGATAACGGAACCAAAATATTATCAGGAGGCACATGGGGATATGCCATAGGAGGCGACGGTATGGAATGTGCCATCGATTATACGGATGTTAATACGCAATACGGCTCGGGTACCAACGGCCGTTTCAGGCGAACAACCGACCATTGGACATCATCATCGGATATAACCGGTACGTTGCCGGATACCGCTTACTGGGTTACTCCTTTTTTAATCGACCCCAATGACAACTTAACCATTTATACCGGAAGAAACAACGTTTGGAAATCAACCGACCAGGGAAACAGCTGGACAAGAATTTCATCAATGTACACCTCTTCGCGACTTCGCTCACTCGCTATAGCACCTTCCAATTCACAGGTAATTTATGCTGCCGATCCCGACCAGATATGGTTTACCAACGACGGCGGAACAAGCTGGACGGAAATAACCGGAACCCTGCCTACCGCCTCATCTAACATTACTTACATATCCGTTAAAGACGACGACTCGGCCACAGCATGGGTTTCTTTGGGCCAATACAACTCGGACGGGGTGTATGAAACCACCGATGCAGGTGCAACATGGACCAATATATCAGCAGGTTTACCCCAAATCCCGGTTATGTGCGTCATTCAAAATACACAAAATACAGCAAATACCGAACTTTATGCAGCTACCGATGTAGGGGTTTATGTTAAAGACGGCACCAATAACTGGACTGCATTTAACAACGGATTACCCAATGTAGTGGTTGACGAACTGGAGATATATTACGACGGTGCAAACCCTGCATCAAGTCGTATCAGAGCGGCAACATCAGGACGCGGACTCTGGGAGTCAGAATTGTACTCCCCGCCAACCATACCTCCGGAAGCTGATTTTACTGCAGATATCCGAATACCAACCACGTCCGATTCGGTAACCTTTACCGATCTATCCACCAACATACCCACTTCATGGTCGTGGAGCATTTCTCCGGCCACAATAACGTACAAAAACGGAACCTCATCTTCCTCCCAAAATCCATGCATACAATTTACTGCCGAAGGGTATTATCAGGTAACCCTTTTAGCAACCAATGCCTACGGAAGCGATTCTATTATTAAAACCAAATACATCCATGCACAAGATTATTGTAGTGCCGAGGGATTGGGAGACATATATATCAGCAGCGTCACCCTGGGAACAATTAATAATACCGGAACCGGCGAGGATGGCTACACCAATTATGACAATTTGTCAACACAATTAACAACGGGCTCTTCAAACACGATAACCATTAGCCTTGGCCATGCCTATTCAAATGATACCGTTGCAGGATGGATTGACTGGAATCAGGACGGTGATTTTGACGATACCGACGAAGAGGTGTTTTGGATTGACATTCATCATTATACTGTTTCGTCAACAATTACAGTACCTCACGATGCAAAACTTGGCTTTACCCGTATGCGAATACGCAACAAGCACTTTGGTGCCCACATCTCGCCTTGCGGTACCACAGGCCGTGGCGAAGTGGAAGATTATGCCATTGAAGTAACAGCCGGTTCAAATGTATGGAAAGGAACCACCACGCAATGGAATACGGCTGTCAACTGGTCGGCCGGAGTAATACCCACAGCATCATATAATGTTACCATTCCCACTTCGCCCAGTGGTGGCAATTTCCCGACCGTACCCTCAGGTTATACCGCTAAATGTAACAAGCTTACAATTGAAGGCGGTGCATCTGTTACCGTAAACGGAAATCTGGAAGTGGAGCAGGAATAAATATCAGGGATTTAAAATACTGATTTAAGTATATTTTTCCAGATAGATTTTTCTCAGAACCTTTTTGTCTATTTTTCCCACACTGGTTTTGGGAATTTCCTCCAAGGCAATAAACCTGTCGGGGATTGCCCATTTCTCGATAATGCCTGCCTCTACAAAAGTCATCATGGTCATGCGGCACTTCGACGAAGCAGTAGTTTCGTCGAACCCGCTTTTGTAGATAACAAAGGCCACCGGCCTTTCTCCCCACTTTTCATCGGGAACCCCCACTACAGCCACCTGGTCAATGGCAATACACTGACTGATGATGCTTTCCAGTTCCAGCGACGACACCCACTCCCCTCCTGTTTTAATAACATCTTTCAAACGGTCGGTAATAACAAAATAACCGTCCTCATCACGGTAAGCAATGTCGCCGGTATGCAACCAACCGTCTTTCCATAGCTCTTTCGATTTATTATCGAGTTTATAATATCCTTTGGTAAGCCAGGGCGTACGTACCACTATCTCGCCAACATTATCTTTTCCCCGGGGCATATCTTCCCCTTTTGCATTAACCACTTTCATTTTAACAAACGGAATGGGAAACCCTGTTTTGGTAACTATCTGTAATTTCTCCTCATCATTTAAATTTTCCTCCATACCCGGTTTAAAAGTAGCCAGCGACAATATGGGAGCCGTTTCGGACATGCCGTAACCGGTCATAATACGAATACCCCGTTTCATGGCATCCTGAGCCAGCCCCTTTGCCAGTGCCGAACCGCCAATAACCACCTTCCAGTTTGAAAGATCAAGTTTTTCGGTAGCGGGATTGCCGATGACCATCTGCAAAACCGTGGGAACACAATGCGAAAAGGTAACTCCATGCTGCATCAGCAGTTTTACAATCATTTCGTCATACCTGCCGGGATAAATCTGTTTTATACCCATCATGGTTGCCACATAAGGAACGCCCCAGGCATGAACATGGAACATAGGGGTAAGCGGCATGTAAACATCGGTATAATTAAACGATATGGGATAACTAAAAGCATTGAATGCAGCAATGGCCGAAATGGTATGCATCACCAACTGACGATGGGTAAAATAAACCCCTTTCGGATTACCGGTTGTTCCGGTAGTATAAAACAGTGTGGCAATGGTTTTTTCATCAAAATCGGGAAAATCAAAGGTATCTTCCTGCTGTGCAAGTAACTTTTCGTATTCTCCCACATTTCGGAAAGGTGCCGAATAAGTGTCATCTCCATCGCTAATGTAAATAATCTGCTCAACCGTTTCAAAGCTTCCCGACATTTTACGTATTAACGGCTCAAAATCTTTATGAACCACCAAAACTTTATCTTCCGCATGATTAATGGTGTAGAGCATCTGTTCCGGAGAAAGCCTGATGTTAATGGTATGCAAAACAGCTCCCGTCATGGGGACGGCAAAATAGTGTTCCAAATAACGGTGACTGTCGTAATCCATTACGGCAACAACATCTCCCTTTTCAACGCCAAGCGATTGGTAAAGGTTTGCCAGTTTTTGTATTCTTTTATAAAACTCGCGATAGGTGTAACTTACCTGATCCCTGTAATAAATCTTCTGTTCGGGAGCCCACTCCAACGGACGGTCCAAAATGTGCTTAATCAACAACTGATAATCATACGAATAATTGGGAAACTGAATCATAAAGAATATTTTAAATGATGAAGAAATTGAAAATTCTTGAATAAGGTTCCCAAAATTAACAAAAAACAGGATATAAGTCATTTGTTCCGGACATTTACGCATGCCCACAATACTCAAATAGATTTTAAATTAAAAAAAACAAATCGTAAGAATTACCGGTTAAAGATTTATTGGGTTACCCGGTTTTACCTTATGCAAGATTTACAGAATTATGAAATACAACAAACAATCAATGCTTTAAAAGCTGAACCGGAACACCGGTTACGGGATCGAACAAAACTCCCGCCTTATACACCGAAATTCCGGTGACGGTTCCCAGCTGGCTAACGGGATAGAGATTACTGAACAGCGTTTTACCGTTAAAAGTAATTTTTACTAAGGCATCGGCCGGAATACGATAATAAATAATATTATTCAAAGCGGTACTAACCGGTTTAATGGAGTTTACCCCCTTTATTTCCACATCAAATAATAATTTGTCACCCGACCGGGTTTCCAATAATGTTTTTTGCATCTGCTCTTTTGCAGGATAAACAAAATAGGTATGGTGTTCGGCAGTAATGCGCTCTTTACCCAAAAACAGTTCAAGGTATTGCTGTTCCAGCTTCTGAAGCTGTTTATCCATATAAACAATGCTTTCTCCAAAGTTTACTTCATGATAACCCGTTAACAAATTCATCCTGCTTTCGCGAATAGAATGAATCTGACGGGCCGCTTCCTCAGCCTTTTCATCTTCCGTTTTATCAGCCCAGCTGGTTCTGAACAGGAATTTATTGATGGTCATGGTATCGACGGTAATTTTGCGTATAACCGTATCCACAACCTTTTTTCTGTTGTATCCGGCTTTATATTTAAAATCGTCTTCATCACCGGCTAAAATGATGGTTTTGTTCTCTTCTTTACTGATTACCGGCAGTTCGCCCGTTTGAATTTCCATATTAACCGACCTCAAGGTACCAAAAGGGGTTAATGAAACCACGGGAGGGCGGTCCTCTTTTGATATTTTGTCGGAAAACACAATATAATAAGAAGCCTTTTCATCGGCAATGGTAACGGGATGTACATCAACATCAACAACCGAATAATCAACCGACGACTCCTTTAAGTAATCGGATGTGCCCAGATATTTTTCGGTATAACCGGCCAGCGGGCCCGGAATGTGTTCAATCTTTTTCAGGTCAACATCAACCCTGAACAGGGTGGCAGGCAACGAATAACAAAGTCCGTCGCCATTGGCGGCAGGGCCTTTATCGGCAGTTACCACCGTAATTTGCGCCGGAAGTGTTAAAGTTAAAACGCTTATTAAAGCAACGATAACTATTTTGAGGTAATTCATAATCAGTTACATTTTTGTTTTGGTCAAAATTAGTAAATCTGTACAAATAAAAATTTCATGTTTGCGGTTATTTATTACTTTTGTCAAAACCTGCTCCGGACATTAGTAACTTTCTCTCTACTTGCAATAGAAACATTTTAATCCGGGGCGGGTTTTTTTATTGAAACGGTTTAAAAACCAGACAAACCAATGGACGCAAACAGAGCTTATAACTTGTGGTTACCCTATTTGCTGGTAACTTTTCAGCTAAGCGCTTTGGGATATATTGCCCTGTCGGGTCCGGTTATTTCAAAAACATGGTACGGTCTCCTTATTGAAACGGCCGGAGTGGCGCTTGCCATTTGGGCAATTATGGTTATGCGCAGCAATGCAAATGTGGCACCCATTCCCAAAAAAAACGGCGTACTTATTACGTCGGGCCCTTACCGTTACATCCGGCACCCCATGTACACCGCCCAGGTTATGGCCGTAATTCCGTTAGTTATTGAACACAAAACCGATTTACGCCTTACCGCGTTAATAATTCTAATTGTCACGCTGCTGTTTAAATTGCATTACGAAGAGAAACGACTGGTAAAACATTTCGGCCAACCGTACAAAGCGTATCAACAAGTGTCAAAAAAGGTACTGCCATACATTTTCTGACAGAAGGTGTAATTTTGACAGATAATAAACCATCCGGCATCCGATGGTGACATTTATCTCCCCCATAAATGACAATACCCTGTTGGCATATTTATTGATAAGAGGAAATCCGATAATTAAAAACGAACATATATGGCATTAAAAGAAGTTTCATCACATCCGGAGATGTTGAAGCAGTTTGACGAGAAAAAGAAAAATTACCTGCTGCTATATAAAAAAGGCACCGAAAACAGCGAGTGCAGTGTGAGAAACATTGAAGAGGCCCTGGAAAACGTTAAAGATGTTAACCTTGTTGCCGCCGACGTTACCTTAGTACGCGATATCCACCCAAATTATGATGTAAAAACGGTTCCGACACTTTTGGTTTTCGAAGGAAAAAACTTTGTTAAAACCGTAAAAGGCTGTAACGATACCGACTATTACATCTCGTTGTTCGAAAGTGCACTGTTTACCGCCAAAACCGACGATGGTGAAAAACCTCAAAAACGGGTTACCGTTTACTCAACACCTACCTGCTCGTGGTGTAACACATTAAAAACACATTTGCGGAAAAACGGCATCAGGTTTACCGATATTGATGTATCGAAAGACCAAAAGGCTGCCGAAGCCATGGTTAAAAAAAGCGGCCAACAGGGAGTACCGCAAACCGATATTAACGGACAGATAATTGTTGGATTTGACAAACAAAAAATAAACACCCTGCTGGGTATCAACGGATAATAATTCAAAAAAAGAAATATTTAACATTAAAAACATAATAAAATGAAAGAGTTACAACCTTTAAACGAAAATGTATTGCTGGATTTAAACGAAGAAAAAGCAGAACAAAAAACCGCATCCGGCATTATTATTCCCGATACAGCCAAAGAAAAACCGCAATATGCCAAAGTATTGGCAATCGGTAACATCGAAAATCCCGGAATTTCGGTAGGCGACATGGTGGTTTACAAAAAATTCTCGGGAACCGAACTGGAGTTTGAAGGCAACAAATACCTGATGATTCCTTACGCCGATTTGCTGGCTAAAATTGTGGAAACCGACGAGATTTAAACAGTATCAGGCAGACGACATTCTGTCTTTTATAAACCAAACAGACCCGCATACGTTGTTTCGCTTACCGCGAAACTACCGTGCGGGTTTTTTGTTTGCCAGCCGGTAAAAGGGATAAAACAGCAACAGCAACAGCGAAACGGCTGCAATGCCTGCACCGGGGCTGTATTTTTCGGCCACCCATCCGATCATCGGTGCCAGCAAAGCTGCAAACAACGATTTTACCTGCGAGCTGAGCGATAGTACCGAAGCCATGGCATGATGTTGCGAAAGATCGGCTATCACCGAAACACCAATGGGTTTTCTAAGATTTTCAATAAGCAAAACAATTACAAATCCGGCAACGGCAATACCATACCACGAAAAGGCATAAATCATACCGCTGACAGCACCTGCCGTAATCCCCGCAAGGAGGGTAAAATTCATGGGTTTGTAATAGTTAACAAACAGATTTTGAAACCTCCCCGAATTACGGCTCATCCACGAAGTGAGCAGATAAATCACAAAATAAAACACCCCGATAAAAACTGCCGTTTTTTTGTCATCGTTCCACCAGGCAAATGCGGGTACCGACAGCGCCAGCATTTTAATTACCGGCTGTACATAATCTTTTACCGCTTTATAATATCCCGTATATAGCGATGAGCTCACCAGCGCTTTTAGAAAAAAGGGATTCTTAAACGATTGAACCAACCCCTGCCCCACCTGCACAAACTTTTGCTTTACACTTATTGTATCTATCTTTTTCATCTCACCATCCAGCCATTTGGGATAAGACCATACCAGCAACATATCCAACAGATACGGAATAACGGATGCCAAAAACACCATTTGGTAATTGCCCGAATAAAACACAATGGAAGCGGCTATTAACGACGACACGGCCGACCCGCGTTGCGACCACGAGCGTGTATGTCCGTAATATTCCGTTTTTTGGCCGCTCAGGCCGTTTACTTTAAGGTAATGAATGATCATGGCTTTGTGCACCCCCGACCTGAATGCATCGGCAAAAGCAAACAACAGCATGGCAAAAGCTATAAGCAGATATGAATTGGAAAAATAAAAGGTTAAAAACGATAATATGTAAACAAAAAAAGCCAGCAATAAAGTACGCCGCCGCCCCATGGCATCGGCAATTACGCCGCTCGGTATTTCGGTAACCACAATGGTGATTTCGCGTATGGAATACAAAAAACCGATTTCAACCCAGCTCACACCCTTTTCCAGAAAAAACAGCAACAGGAAACTCTCAAAGAATCGTAAATTCTTGAAAAAACCGTAAAAGCTGAATTTATAATACTGAAGGTTTTTTATCATCCCATATTACCTTTTTCCCGTAACCCTTTACTCCGAGCTAAAATTATGAAATATTTTGAAATGAAAGGCCTTTGGGAAAACAGAACGGGCGGAGTTGGTTTAACAGTGTTAATTTGCCATAAACCCGTAAGACAATGTAAAAACAATCCGGGTTTCGCACATCAGGCTTCCACCCCGTTAACGTCTGCCACCACCACAATGTTATTATTCACTTCATCGTGTTCAATTTCGCCGTCTTTAAGGCGTACAATACGATGGGCATGCAGGGCAATATCCGGTTCGTGGGTAACAAGGATAATGGTATTGCCTTCGGCATGAATTTCTTCGAGGAGCCCCATTATTTCAACCGATGTTTTTGAATCGAGGTTTCCGGTTGGTTCATCGGCAAGTACAATGGAAGGTTTGTTCACCAGCGCCCGCGCAATGGCAACCCGCTGCCGCTGACCACCCGAAAGCTCATTGGGACGATGGTGCATACGATCGGCAAGCTGCACATGCTCCAGTGCCTCGGTGGCCATCTCTATTCTTTTATTTTTGGGATATCCGGCATAAATCAACGGTAATACCACATTTTCGAGGGCTGTTGAACGGGGCAGCAGGTTAAATGTCTGAAAAATAAACCCTATTTCGCGGTTACGCACGTCCGCCAATTCGCTGTCGGTCATTTTGCTTACATCCACACTGTTTAAAAAGTAACTTCCGCCGGTAGGCGTATCAAGGCATCCGAGAATATTCATCAGGGTTGATTTACCGGAACCCGACGGCCCCATCATGGCAACAAATTCGTTTTTGTTGATCGACAAATCAATACCGTTTAAAGCCTTAACAACCTCGGTTCCCACCTGATAAAAGCGTGAAATACCTTTCAGTTTAATAATTTCCTGTGTACTCATATTCTCTATTGTAAGGTTCAAAGGTAGTAATACCTTTTAATATTTTATTACGAAATTTTGTTTTGCCACACCTTTTTTAAAAAACACCATACCAAACCAAAAAATATCAACCGTAATACGCACTCTTTCGTCGGCTTTTATGGTATTCCAGGCGTGCTCCATCCCTTTTGACCAGTGAATGTCGTCGAAAATAAATACACTCTCCTCATGCGCTTTTTCCATACAATGATTAAAATACCTCAGTGTAGGCTCTTTGCGGTGATTGCCGTCGAAAAAAACGAAATCGAGTTTTTTAAAACCGTTAAGCACATCGTCCAGCATCACATCAAAATTCCCGTTGGCAACTTCAATGTTTTTTAATTTTAGTTTGTTGAAATTATCGCGGGCTATGGCCGACAGCCCGGGACAGCCCTCCATGGTAATCATTTTACTTTCGGGCAAACCTTTTTTAAGGTAAATGGTGCTGACTCCTGCCGCCGTTCCGAACTCAAGCATGGTTTGGGGCTTAAAATAGCGTGCGAGGTTGTAAAGCAGATGCAACCGGGGAATTGTATGCGAACGCTCCTTAACTATTTTTGAAAGCGGTTTTAAATATACCCGATACCCGTTATCGCCTGCACCGGCTCCAAAATCGGTGGTTTCAACAGCATTATCATCCTCTTTTAAACGATTTACAAATGCGTCGAGTTCTTCAAAATCGGCATAATAATTTTTATCCCGAAAAACTTTGTTAATCAAATCAAAAACAAAAGGCGAATGTACTTTATACCTCGTATCGGCCTTAAGCCTGTATTTTAAAAACCGTGTTGCTATACCTGCTGCTCCCATCGCTCATCAATTTATTTTAATGCGATTTTGTTGATAAAGAAAACCGTCCGGTTCGATTTTTCCTTTAAACTCCGGTTTCTCAGACGCTGGTAACCATAAACAATATAATAATCGCCATACCAGTGTTTGAGTTTATTATTTTCATCCTGAGTTATCCTGTCTTTTTTAAAAGCCGTTTCCAGCGGTATCTTTTCCCTTTCACTTAAATCGTTTGATTTATCAAAAGTTTGGGTTATGATATTGCCTTTATTAACATAGGCCAATGTTAAAAGATTTTTATCGGGCACAATAAGCACATGATCTCCCAGCGAGTACGTTCGCAGGTCGTCAATGGCAAAATCGTTGTTCCAAACCATGTTACCGTTTTTATCAAATCCCGAAAAGATAACATCATAAAACTCATAGCCTGCAAAAATTTCGTAGGTAACCGGATAGGGTCTTCCGTAAAAATCGTAATCCATACGGGTTTCGGTTTTGTAATAGGGTTTGTAAAGCTCCACCGAAAACACCTTCTCGTTTTCGAGGTCGGTTATTTTGGGATTGTTGATTTTATAAAAAACATTTACTTTTTTAAGGTCGCTATTTTTATCTTTGGTTGTACGAATTTCTTTACCATGAACCGAATAATATGTATTATCAAATTTCATAAAATCGTAAAACACCAGCTGTTCCTGCTTACCGTTTTTAAAGCTCAAATAGAAAAATCCTGCCGAGGCGGCTTCCCGATCAGAATCCTCGGTATTGGAAACATCTTTCCACGACGGCCGTCTTGCAGTAATCAGGTCATAAGTTCCGAGCAATGAAATTTTGTCATCCGATATTGTTGCAAACCGGTAATTTACAGGCAGGCGCAGGTTATCGGGATACGAAACTTCCATTTCAAGCAACTGCTCTCCCCGGGGAGTAAAGGCATAAATCACATCTTTAAAAAAGGAAACCGAATTAAAATATTTTACAACAACATAAAACCGTTTCGACCTTTTATCAACATAGATGTTTTCTATCATGGCCTCCTCCTCTTTGTTGAGATGAACCGGTTTTATTTCGCCGGAAGTAAGATCGACAAAAGCGAGGTCCGACTGTCGTCCGTTTATCTGAAGCCCCACACAGGCATGATTTTGCACCAATTCAAAACCCGATATTTTTGACTTATAAGGTACCGAACCCGTAAGGTTTGTAAAACGTTCCGCTTTTCTGTCGAAAACCACAAATTCGTAAATATCGTAATCACGGCTTACCTTTTCGCGATTTTTAAACAGGAAATACACTTTTTGTTTTGTTTTACGCGAGGCAACATAATGCAGTTTTGTATCCAGCGGAACCGATTTAAGCCACTTCTGTTTCAAACGTTTATCCAATAATCCGAAATACCATAGCCGTTTACCGTTTTCATCCGTTTCGTTTGATTCGTAAAAAATAAGAACACCCTGATCTTCAACAGGCACCACCTTATAGGTTTCGGCATTTAAGTCGCCGGGCACTTCAATGCGTACGGGAATTAACTTTTGTGCCATGCCTTGCAACACAAACATCGTTAAAAAGAAAAACCAAACTGCTGAAAATTTAAACTGCATATTTAAAACAATATCATTAATGCTATAACGAGTTTACAAAGGTACAAGTATATTAAATCGAAAAATAAAAAAGATTGGCCGCACCATTCGAATATTGGCAACTGCAATATTTATATTTGTATTTTAGCAAAATCAATCATCCAACTTCGGTAATATGAGCAAATCACATCTCGTTACGATAAAAAGATATATTATATTGTTCTTCGGTTTATTCTTTTCGATGCTCTTATTTTCAAATGAACTCGACACACTTGATATAAAATTTCAAAATCTATCACCCGAAAAAGCAATCGACACGCTAAACTCTTTAGGAAAAGCAGCTTACAGGAAGCAGGAATTTCTTATATCCAAAATA
The DNA here is from genome assembly GCA_964400655.1 of uncultured Lentimicrobiaceae bacterium. GTDB lineage: Bacteria > Bacteroidota > Bacteroidia > Bacteroidales > F082 > B16-G9. Next base: position 21,870 of record CAYNVN010000123.1, on the reverse strand, counting down.
TATTTTTCAAAAGCACTGGAACTTGCCACTGCCAACAACAACATATTACAACAGGCTAAAATCAATAATAACATAGGAATAATTGAAGATACAAAAGGTAACTATCCCGATGCGCTGGAACATTACCGAAAATCGCTTAATTATTACGAACAACAATCAAACAAAAACGGTATCGAAAAAGTTTTAAATAATATAGGAATTGTATATGAAGAACTTAACATGTATGAAAAGTCGCTGGAATATTTCAAAAGTTCTCTTGCAATAAAAATCAAATCTAAAAATCCCGACAAGCTAAGTCTTGCAGGAACCTATAATAACATTGCCATTATTTACGAGAATTATCTGCACCAATCCGATTCGGCGCTAATTTATTATCAAATGGCATTGGACAATTACAGTTTAACCGGTAATAACAACGGTAAAGGAAGGGTGTGTAGCAATATCGGTTTACTTTATTTCAGAAAAAACAATATTAAAGTAGCCGACAGTTGTTTTAAAGAGGCATTAAAAGTTTTTAATGCTAACCGTAACAAAAGCGGCATTGCATCGGTTCTGTTTTATAAAGCAAAGCTGGAAATAAAAAAAGGTCGGTACAACAAGGCTGTTACCTATCTCAGGCAGGCAATGATCCTTAGCAGGAGATTACACTTAAAAGAGCTTCAAAAAGATATTCATAAAGCTTTTTCGGAAACATACGAAAAACAGGGAAATACCGACAGCGCCCTATATTATTACAAAAAATTCCACGAACTGAACGACGATCTGCTAAACAGCCAAAAACTTAACAAAATAAAAAGTCTGGAACAAAAAATAGAAATCGACCATAAAGATTACGAAATTAATCTGCTTAAAAAAGATAACGAAATCAACAGGCTGCTACAAAACCGGCAACTGATTTTAATCTTTGCTTTACTCCTTATTATTGTAAGCATTGTTATTATCTTTTATCAGTTTTGGAGAAAGCGAAAGATTAAAAACGAAATGGAGCTTAGCAGAGCCCGTACAAGGCTGCTCCGCACCCAAATGTCTCCCCATTTTCTGTTCAATTCACTTATGTCGATTCAAACCTTTTTAATTGAAGGAGATGTAAAAGGAGCTTCAAAATATTTAACCATGCTGGCGCGATTAATGCGTTTAATATTAACCTATTCGAGAGAGAGTTACATTTCAGTAGAACAGGAAATAGAAATCATAAATTTTTATCTTGCCATTGAAAAATTAAGATTTGGCGACAAAATTGAATACATCATAAAAATTGACCCGGCCATTGACAAGCCAAATACCCTGATTCCTCCGCTGATGATCCAGCCGGCACTCGAAAATGCCATTGTTCACGGACTGATGCCCTGCAAAAAAAACGGAAACCTGTCGGTTACCTTTAAAAAAACAAATACCAATATCGTTGTGTTTATTGAAGATGACGGAATTGGTTACAAATCTGCCAACAACTCGTCGTTACATAATAAAAAATCGTTTTCAACCGATATTATTAATGAGCGGATATCTTTGATCGAAAAACAGTTCGGACAAAAAATCATCTACAATATCGAAGAAATAATCGACAACCGGGTTGATTGCCCCGGAACAAGGGTTACTTTTAAATTTCCATTGGATTATTAAACTTTTGGTTAGTTTTGTACTTGAAAAACTTGCTAAACAATGAAACTTATTGTAATTGAAGATGAATTCAGAACCAGAAATGCAATTATTTCGATTGTTGAAAAAAATTGCAAGGAAATTACGATTGAGGGTTGGGCCGACAACGTAAATGAAGCCATTAGCCTTATTGCAAACTCAAAACCCGATTTGGTTTTAATGGATATTCAACTTACCGACGGCAATGCTTTTGATATTTTAAAATCGTTTGATGATTTAGATTTTGGGATTATTTTCCTGACAGCATACGAAAATTATGCCCTTCAGGCCATCAAATTCAGCGCCTTCGATTACCTGCTTAAACCCTTCACCGAAGAAGATTTGATTAAAACAATTACAAGGTTCAAAAAAAAGAATCAAAAAGGCTCACTGGATGTACTGCTGAATAACATTAATTCCGGAGGCGAAAAAAAGATAATCCTCAAAACCAACGAAGATATTTTTATTGTATCGGTCAACGAAATTATACGATGCGAAGCCGATTCCAGTTATACACACTTCTTTTTGGAAAACGGAACCCATATCACCGTTTCGGGAACCCTTAAAAAATACGATGACTACCTTAAACATTTTAACTTTATCAGGGTGCATCATTCACATATTGTCAACCTTAATTTTATTACTAAATTCAGTAAACTCAAAGGAGGTTCACTGCAACTGAAAAACGGCGATATCATTCCGGTTTCAAAACGTAAAAAAGATGATATGTTAAAACTGTTTAACAGCTTATAAAATTTATTATTTAGTCAATACCTAACCTAAATGAAATTAAAACAAAGCCTTCCTTTTATATTTTTTATTAGCATTACCCTCCTCTTTTTCTCATCTTGCGCCATCTTTAAGCAGGGAAAAGAATTTATTACATTTACTGAATGCGATTTTAATGTAAAAAATGTCCGAATCACAAGCCTCGCGGGTGTAGATATATCAAACTTTAACAGTATCGACGATTTGGCATTAAACGATTATCTGATGCTCGTGCAACAGGCCTTCTCTAAAGAGATTGATTCGGAACTTGAAATTGATATCATTGCAGACAACTTTTCCGATAATACAGCTTCTATCAGCGGACTCGACTGGCAATTATTTTTAAAAGATGAACTATACACCACCGGCATAATCGATAAACCCGTTAACATTAATCCTCACGACAACACGGTTTTTACCGTTAAAACCAATATAAACCTTTATACCATCATCCATTCTAAATCCCTGCCTGAAATATTGACACTTTTAATTACAAAAAACCAATCATTTAATTTATCCGACCTCAATGCCACTGTAAAAGTAAAACCCTGGTACCGTAACGGTTCAACCATAAAAAAATATCCGGGATTTATCAGCATAAACCTTTAAAACAGACAAAATTAATTTGGTAATAATTTTTTTTCAATCTGTTAAATCATTAACTGATTCTGTAAGATTGTGATTTACTGTTTATTTAATATTTTTTCGGTAATTTATTACCTAATTGTTGATATTTATTTGAAAAATTAAATACTTTTGATGCGAAAATTTAAGTATTTTTAACACAGAAAAATTGATTTAACGAAAATCATTCATATTGATAATATTTTACAAAATGAACATCAAAGAAATCCGAGTCAAAAACCTTCCGAATCTAAGGAGGTATCTTTCAGGTTTATTTCTCATTTTTTTACTGGTTGCTTCTTTCTCTTCTTTTGGTCAAACGGCAGAAGACGAAAAAAACTTCGGGCAATGTAAGGCTTGTCACACCATTGGAGGCGGCAAACTTGTGGGGCCTGATTTAAAAGGTGTAACCGAAAGAAGAGACGAAGCCTGGCTGATAAAATTCGTTCAAAACTCGCAGGCATTGATACAGTCGGGCGACGAAACAGCCATTAAGGTTTTTGAAGAAAACAGCAAAATTCCCATGCCGTCGCATTCACTTACCGACGACCAGGTAAAGGGCATCCTTAAATACATTGCCGCTGGCGGAAAAGTTGCAGGAGGCGAAAAAGCCCAAGAAGAAACAGTTGTAAAAACCGGCGAAACAAAAGTTATCCCTGCCGTTGAAGAAAGAGAAGCCCGTGGAAAATTAAGGGTTACCGTTATTATCATGTCTGTTATTCTTCTTATCAGCCTCATCGACCTTTATGCAACCAAAATCATCAAAGCCAAAGCCATCCATTACATATTAATACTAACCGCCATTACCATTGTAGGTGAAGGCGTATTTGTTGAAGCTGCGGCACTGGGCCGTCAACAATATTATCAACCCGACCAACCCATCTATTTTTCACATGCGGTACATGCCGGCCAAAATCAAATTGACTGCGAATATTGCCACTATACGGCCGAAGAAAGCATGCACGCCGGAATACCACCCACACAGGTATGTATGAACTGCCACAAACAGGTAAGAAGCACCGAACTCTCTTTTGAAAACGGAACCATAAAAGGAACCGACGAAATTGCCAAAATCTATCAACATATGGACGAAGGCAAACCCATCCAATGGATAAAAGTACACAACCTGCCCGATCACGTTTACTTTAATCATGCCCAGCATGTTAATGTAGGCAAACTCGATTGTACCGAGTGTCACGGAAACGTTGAAGATATGGATCAGGTTATTCAGGTTGAAGACCTGAGCATGGGCTGGTGCATCGAGTGTCATCGTACCAAAGAGGTACAGTTTACCGACAATAAATTTTACGACAAATATAAAGATCTGCACGAAAAACTTGCCAAAGGTGAAATTGGCAAAGTTACCGAAGCAATGGTAGGAGGCGACGAATGTCAAAAATGCCATTATTAAAATAAAAAACGAATTCATTATTCCATTTACAGATATACCATGGAAAAGAAATACTGGCAAAGTATAGAAGAGTACAAAAAGTTTAAAAGAGAAGATGCAGGCAATACGGAAGCCCTGCCCGAATTCTCAGTTGAAGGACTTGAAGAATCGGAACTGAAAGGAAAATCCAGCCGGAGAGATTTTTTAAAAATGCTGGGATTCTCAGTAAGTGCCGTAACACTGGTTTCAAGCTGTCAAATGCCTGTCCGTAAGGCCATACCGCTTTTAACACAACCCGAAGAGCTGGTTCCGGGCGTTGCCAACTATTACGCCTCCACCTTTTACGACGGTCACGATTACGTGAGCGTTTTGGTAAAAACCCGCGAAGGAAGGCCCATTAAAATTGAAGGTAACGACCTCTCCCCGCTTTCCAAAAGAGGTACCAATGCCAGAGCGCAGGCTTCGGTTCTTAACCTTTACGACGATGCCCGTTTAAAAACCCCGCTAAAAGGTGGCGAACCGTCAGACTGGAAAACGGTTGACAAACAAATTGGTAACGAGCTGAACAGGTTGGCAAAAGAAAATAAAAAAGTGGTCATCCTTACCTCCACCATCATCAGCCCCTCAACAAAAAAGCTTTTTAAAGAGATAAAAGAAAACAACCCCAATGTCGAAACCATTGTTTACGACCCGGTTAGTTTCAGGGCCATGCGCGATGCCAACGACAAAAACTTCGGAAAACCGGCCATCCCGTCTTACTATTTCGATAAAGCAAAAGTTATTGTAGGTTTTAATGCCGACTATCTTGGAAACTGGCTGATGCCCGTTACATTCTCAAAACAATACGCCAAAAACAGAAGATTAATTGGCGGAAATACCGAAATGTCGAGGCTTTATCAGTTTGAGTCCGATTATTCGCTTACCGGCTCCAATGCCGATTACCGTTATCCGGTTAAACCTTCCGAAGAGGGAGCTGTATTGCTTAATCTCTATAACGAAATTGCCAAAGCAACGGGCGCAACCACATACAGTGCTCCCAAAGTTTCGGTTGACGTTAAAAAAGCAGCTAAAGATTTGTTAAAATCAAAAGGAAAATCATTGGTGGTTTCGGGTACCAACGACCTGAACATACAGCTAACGGTTAATGCCATCAATCAGCTTCTGGGTAATTACGGAACAACCATCGATTTGGACAAACCGGTTTGCCTCTATAAAGCCGATGAGAAAAAAATTGATGCCCTTGTTAAAGAGATGGGAGCAGGAAAAGTGGGTGCCATTTTGCTCAACAACGTTAACCCGGCTTACGATTACGCAAAATCAAGCGATTTTATCAACGGACTAAAGAAAACAGGTGTTAAAATATCGTTTGCCGATACTTTAGACGAAACAGCAAAGTTGTGCGACTATGTTTGTCCCGACAACAACTACCTCGAATCATGGAACGATGCCGAGCCGGTTAAAGGCTCATACAGTTTCACCCAGCCAACCATAAGCCGTATTTTTGATACCCGCCAGTTTCAGGAAAGCCTGATGCTTTGGTTCGGTATTGAAGGAACCTACGAAACATACATGGAAAATGTTTGGAAAGCAGATTATTTTCCTTTACAAACCAAATACACCGATTTCACCGAGTTTTGGAACAAATGTAAACACGACGGAGTTGTTGAACTTCCGTTTGAGTGCCCTAAAGCTGCCGGCGATTTTGTATCACAACCCTTAAAGGCATCTAAACCGGGTACCGGTACCGAAGTGGTTCTTTACGAAAAAATGTCAATGGGTACCGGAAAATATGCCAACAACCCATGGTTACAGGAAATGCCCGACCCGATAAGTACGGCTACCTGGGACAACTACATCGGTATCCCGCCCGGTTATGCCGACGAACACGGAATAGAGTTTGAAGACGTGGTAAAAGTTAACGGCAAATTTGAACTTCCGGTGATTATTCGTCCCGGCCTGCCGAAAAACACTTTTGCCATTGCCGTTGGTTACGGACGCAGTGCCGCCGGAAAAGCCGGCGACGGTGTGGGACAAAATGCCTATCCGCTGATGAACCTTAAAAACGGTTACTTTAACTTTAGCGGTAATACCATTACCGTTGAAAAAGTATCGGGCAAAAAATACCCGCTGGCACTTACACAGATGCACCACACCATGGAAGGCCGTCCCATAGTACGAGAAACCACCCTTCCCGAATACAAAAAAAATCCTGCATCTGGTAACGAAAAATTTAAACTTGATAAAGAAAACAACGTAACCCTTTACCAAAACCTTAAGTTTGACGGAATACACTGGGGTATGAGCATCGACCTGAACGTTTGTACAGGCTGCGCCAACTGTGTAATCTCCTGTCAGGCAGAAAACAATGTGGCCGTTATCGGTAAAGAGCAGGTTCGTAATCGCCGCATCATGCACTGGATGCGCATAGACCGCTACTATTCGGAAGACCTTGAAAATCCGGAGATGTTCCATATGCCGGTTATGTGTCTGCATTGCGACAATGCCCCCTGCGAAAATGTTTGTCCGGTGGCCGCCACCAACCACAGCAGCGAAGGGTTAAACCAAATGGCATACAACCGTTGTATCGGTACCCGTTACTGTATCAACAACTGTCCTTATAAGGTACGACGTTTCAACTGGTACGAATATGTAAATAACAACAATTTCGATTACAACATGAACAGTGAACTGGGCAAACTGGTGCTTAATCCCGATGTTACGGTTCGCCAACGCGGTGTTGTTGAAAAATGTTCGCTTTGCGTACAACGTATCCAGGAGAAAAAACTGGTTGCCAAAATGGAAAATCGCGATCTGTACGACGGTGAAATTCAGGTTGCCTGCCAGCAAAGTTGTCCTGTTGATGCGATAGAATTTGGTAATCTGGAAGACAAAAACAGCAAAGTATCGAAACTGGCGGAAGAAGAGCGTATGTATCATCTGTTGGAAGAATTGCATACACTTCCTTCAACAAGCTATCTTACCAAAGTTAAAAACAAAGATGAGGCGGTTCATACTAAAAACAGCCACGCTTAATTTAATAACGACCAAAAACGACAATAATGTATAATACCAGAGTAAGAGGAATATTAATCAAAGGAAACAAGAGTTACGACCAGGTAACCAGCGAAATCCTTACCCCCATCTATGCTCCAAGTGCACCCACCTGGTGGAAAATTTCCGCATTTGTGGCCACCGTCGCATTACTGCTTGGTGTTTGGGCCATTTATGTTACCATATCCACCGGTATTGGTACATGGGGATTGAACAACAATGTTGCATGGGGATGGGCCATCATCAACTTTGTATGGTGGATTGGTATCGGACATGCCGGAACGGCTTTCTCCATCTTCCTGCTGATAGTAAGACAAAAGTGGAGAACCTCCATTAACCGAGCTGCCGAAGCGATGACCATTTTTGCCGTAATGGCTGCAGGACTGTTCCCGCTTATCCATATGGGACGTATCTGGGACGGTTTCTTTATCTTTCCTTACTGGAATACCCGCGGCCCGTTGTGGGACAACTTTAACTCTCCCCTCTTTTGGGATGTTACAGCCATTTCAACCTACCTTACAGCCTCTTTCCTGTTTTGGTATATGGGAATGATTCCCGATTTTGCCATTATTCGCGAATCGGCCGCCTCCAAAATAAGAAGAAAAATTTACGGCATCCTTAGTTTCGGATGGCTTGGCAATGCCAAAGGATGGTTGCGTTTTGAAACCGCCGCCCTTTTAATGGGTGGAATGGCCGCTCCGCTGGTTGTTTCGGTTCACTCAATTGTATCCATGGACTTTTCGGTTGCGGTAATACCCGGATGGCACACAACCATCTTCCCGCCTTATTTTGTAATCGGAGCCATCTTTTCAGGTTTTGGTATGGTGCTCACCCTTACCATTGTAATGAGAAAATTGTATAAGTTCAACGACTTTATAACCGACGGACACCTTGATGCCGTTGCACGCATCCTTACCTTTATCTCGCTTATTATGGGAACGGCCTATATGACCGAGCTTTTTGTAGCCTGGTATTCGGGCTCTGAATACGAGATGTTTACCTTTATGAAAAACAGGGTAACGGGCGATTACACCTTTGCTTACTGGTCAATGATAACCTGTAATGCACTTATCCCGCAACTTTTCTGGTTCAAAAAAATAAGAAAGAACATTACCGCTGTTTTCATTATCTCCATATTTATTAACATAGGTATGTGGTTCGAGCGTTATGTAATTGTGGTTACTTCACTCTCGAAAGACTTTCTGCCTTCGGGCTGGGCCGTTTACAAACCCACTTTTATTGAAATCGGAATCTACATTGGTACCCTCGGCTTGTTTGTACTGGGTGTGTTGCTGTTTTTCCGTTATGTACCGATGATTGCCATCAGTGAGGTAAAACATGTACTGAAAGAAACATCAACCGATGAGGCTTTTACAGAAAACGAAAAGCATTAACAAAGATTTTTAACTGAACATTAATATACAGAATAATGAACAGAACAAATATTGTAGGGATTTACGATGATCACGAAGTAGTCCTTAATGCAATTGATAAAATACAGGAAAACGGCTATAAGGTTAAAGATGTGTTTTCCCCCTTCCCCATCCACGACGTTTGGGAAAAGCTTGAGCTGCACACCCGTATTCCATTTGCAACCTTTCTTTACGGCGCTTCGGGTACTGCCATGACCTTTGCTTTCCTTTACTGGTCGTCGGTAGTAAGTTATCCGCTTAAATTCGGCGGAAAGCCGCTGAACACCCTTTCGTTTGTAATCATCCTGTTTGTATTAACCATTTTGGTGGGTACCATTCTTACATTTATTACCTACTTATGGCGCGAAAAAATGTGGCCCGGTAAAAAAGTGGAATTACCCGATCCAAGAACCACCAACGATAAGTTTGCCATTCTTATCGAAAAATCGAAGGATTTTACGGGAAGTGATCTTGAAACCATTAATAACCTTTTAAAAGACACAGGAGCTTTGGAGGTTAAAGAATCTAATGTAAGTTATCATGAAAAATAAAAAGATAATGAGGATTTTACGTTTATTGGCTTTGCTAATGTTTCCGGCGCTAATGTTTACTTCCTGTCAGGTAGATAAAAATAATCCCGGATACGACTATATGGGTACATACGACATGTACTACACAAAATTTTACAAGGCATACACACCAAACCCCGTATTACCCAATGGTCAAACCATTCAGCCTGCACCAAAGGGTACGGTGGCCAGAGGAAAAATGCCTTTTCCTTTTAAAGGAAATACCATTCAGGAACGCGTGGTTGAACAAACCCAGGCAGGTACTGTTTTGCAGAACCCCATTAAACCGAATGACGAAAACCTTGCACAAGGTAAAAAGCAGTTCAATATTTTCTGCAGCGATTGTCACGGTATTCAGGGCAAAGGAGACGGCCATTTATACACTGCCGGCCTCTTCCCCGCCAAGCCAACCTCGTTAGTTGACAGTTATGTACAGTCGAAACCTGACGGAGAAATATATTATGTAATTTCCAAAGGTTCCATTTCGGGCCTGATGCCGGGCCACGAGATTCAGATTAAACCCGAAAACCGTTGGAAAATCATTAATTATTTAAGAACTCTTGCCAAATAATATTGGCTTGGAAATAAAATCTAAAACTCATGGATAAGAAATTACAGCTTAGCGGAAAGTTCAAAATAGCAATGTTCGTGCTGATTGCCATCGGACTTATCACGGTGATTGCAGGATTTATGTCCGGCCATATGGAAAGAACATGGGCCAATTTGCTTCTCAACAACTTCTATTTCTTTATGTTTGCCATCGGAGGAGCTTTCTGGCTTGCCATGCAGGCCATCACCCAGTCGGGTTGGTCGGCAGGACTGCTGCGTATTCCCCAGGCAATGGGAAGCTACATCATTGTTTCGTTTTTCCTGTGGATCATCATGTTCTTCGGACTTCACGACCTTTATCACTGGTCGCACCCCGAAGCGGTAGCCCACGATGCACTGTTGCAACACAAAGAACCCTATTTAAATGTTACTTTCCTCATTATTCGTTACGTCATATTCTTTTTATTGTGGATCTATCTTACACAAAGAATCAATAAACTTTCAAAAGAAGAAGATAAGCACGGCGGTTTAACCTATTTTAATAAAACCGAATTTACTTCCAAGGTATTTATTTTTGTTTTTGCCTTTAGCTTCTCACTGTTTACCATCGACTGGCTGATGTCGCTCGACGCTCACTGGTTCAGTACGGTTTATCCCGCCAAAATGTTTATCAGTGCCTTTTTCCACGGTTCGGCCATTGTAACGGCCATCGTTATTATTTTATGGAAACAGGGGTATCTTCCCTTTGTAAACAAAAGTCACTTCCACGATTTGTCAAAATACATTTTTGCCTTAAGCATCATTTGGGCCTATCTATGGTTTGCCCAATACCTGCTGATTTGGTATGCCAACATTCCGGAAGAGACCATTTACTACATTCCGCGTACACTGGAATATTATAAGTTTTTCTTCTATGCCGAGCTGGTGGTTAACTGGCTCTTCCCTTTCCTTTTCTTAATGTGGAACCGTATTGCCAAAAACCCCAATGCTTTACTGTTTACCGTAATTGTTATAAGCATCGGACAATGGATTGAACTTTATATGGCCATTTTCCCCGATACCGTACCCGACCACGTTATCGGATGGCTTGAAATAGGCACGGCACTCGGTTTCTGGGGTATCTTTTCGTTAACCGTCGGATGGTCGCTAACCAAAATGAATCTGGTTCCAAAAAATCACCCATACCTTCAGGAAAGTATTCATCATCATGCGTAAACCAGCAATTATCTCTATATTGAAAACTCCTGCCTTGTTGGCGGGAGTTTTTTTTATCACTAATTTTGAAAATCAAAACCCGGCCGGATAATATCTCCATCATGATACATGCAATTAAAAAAGGATATTTACTTTTTCGCATTTTAAGCCTCGATGTGGTTATTGGCACGTTAATGACAGGAGTTTACATTTCTAAACTATTAAATCTATTTCCGTCGGGTTGGTGGTATCTTATACTTGCCTCAACAGTTTGGATTATTTACACAATCGACCACTTACTGGATGGTCTGAAAGGAAAAGATGGTCAACCGGTTATTTTTCGTCACCGGTACCATTTTAAACACAAAAAAGTATTACTCGTAATCCTGACGGGTTTATCCGTTTTTACTCTCGTAACAGGTTTATTATTTTTAGATAAAGATATTGTTATTGCCGGACTTATTTTGTTTGCAATCATATTCTCATTTTTTCTGATCACCTCATTTTTTCAAAAAAACATCCCATTCTTTAACCAAAAGGAGTTGTTTATTGCCATTGCCTACGTGGCAGGCATTACCCTTGCTCCGTATTATTGGGCCAACAGTTCGCTTTCAACACATCAAATTATTTTAATTTTGGTAATGGTTATGCTTGCCTGGGCCGAAGGTATTCTTGCATCGTGGTTCGACTATGAAAATGACATCCACGACGGCCACCGGTCGTTTACCACCACTTTCGGCAGGAAAAATACCCGCTACTTTTTAATCACACTACACATTGCTATTTTTATTCTTTTAAAAATCAACCTGTTATTTACCGTCAACCTGTTTCAGTTTTTCGCAATAATAATTGAGGTTTTAATGAATACAGCCCTGTTACTGATGCTGATGTTTCCAAAGAGCATGAAAATAAACGACCGTTATCGCATATTCGGCGAAATGGTTTTTTGGTTACCGGGATTAATCCTGCTTGCAGGCTAATTTTTTTCAGATTTCTTATTTAGAACAATTATATTTGCATAAATTTTTTGAATATGAAAATCGAACCCGGAAAGCTGGCCAAATTGGTTTATAAACTGTACGATTCGGCAGACAACTCGTTAATTGAGGAGATACCTGCCCGCAAACCGGTTGTTTTCAGGTTCGGAATCAACCACTTATTCCCTGATTTTGAACAAAACCTTATGGGGTTGACAGATGAAGACGAATTTGATTTTGTCATCAAAGCCGAAAATGCTTACGGCCCCATTGATACATACGCCATTTTCGATATTCCAAAGGAAACTTTTGAGGTTGACGGAAAGGTACCGGATAACTTTTTCCTTCCCGGAAAAAAGATATCGATGCACGACAATAACGGACAACAACATATCGGCAGAATGATTAAAATTATGGATGAAACGGTAACCATTGATTTCAACCATCCGCTTGCCGGTAAAGATTTACGCTATGTTGGAAAAGTAATTGAAGTTTTTGAAAACGATAAAATTTAACATTATGAAAAAAATATTTTTCCTTTTAATATTAATAGTCGCATTTGGTGCCTGCAACTCAGGTGTCCGGAAAGGAAGAAAAATAAATAACAAACAAAGTGTCGAAACCATTGTCCTTAATGACTCGGTAAAAAAGGGCTTGATGTTAAAAGGCTCTTCCGTATCAAAACAGGTGGTGGCGGTACTGCAAAAAAATCTGAAACATGCAATCAAAACCCAGGGGATTGACAGTGCCATCGACTTTTGTCACAAACGCGCGCCTTTTATTACCGATTCCATGGGGCAGGTACTGAATGTAAAAGTTAAACGGGTGGCAAAAAAATATCGCAACAGTTTTAATGAAACCAACCCTGCCGAAAGCGACCTTTACAAACAATATGTTATTAACTGGTTAGACAACAAACCCCTTACCCCTAAAATCATACCTGACAAAGAGGGGCATCCGGTATATTATGGCATCATAAAAATTAATAATACGGTTTGCTTAAAGTGTCATGGTAAGGTTGGAAAAAATTTACCGCAGGAGAGAGCCGATAAAATAAAATCCTACTATCCGGATGACAAAGCGCTGGATTTTAAATACGGGGAACCAAGAGGCATGTGGGTTATTACTTTCAATGAATACAGAGTGGTTAATGAGTAATTAATTTTTAAGTTTAACGTTTTTATTTAACTGATTTGAAACCGTATCCCGTTTATTCGCTTTACCTTTTCCGGTCAAGTATCAGTTTTTACAAATAATATCAGCAGATGGGGTTAAAATGTGTTCATTGTGGCGAGGATTGCGGAAGCCATCCGGTAATGTGGGACGACAAACCCTTTTGCTGCCACGGCTGTAAAACGGTTTATCAGATACTGAACGAAAAAAAACTGGATAAATATTACGAAATCCAACCCATGGCGGGCATTAAAATTGACACTCCCAATATGGGCAACAAATATGCCTATCTCGACCTGGATGAAATCAAAGATAAGTTGTTGGGCTTTTCAGATGGCGACATCAGCAAGGTAACCCTGTTCATTCCTACCATTCACTGTGCCTCCTGTATCTGGCTGTTGGAAAATCTGAACACCATCAACCCTGCCATTATCGCCTCCAACGTAAATTTCCCTCAGAAAAAGGCTACCATCACCTTTAACAATAAACAAATTACCTTGCGTCAGCTGGTGGAATTGCTGGTTTCCATTCACTATGTCCCTGAAATTACACTCGATCAGTTAGACGATAAGAAGAAAAGCAACAGTTCGAGAGATTTACTACTAAAAACAGGCGTAGCAGGTTTCAGTTTACTGAACGTGATGCTTTACAATTTTCCGGAATACTTACCCGGAAACGAACAACTCAGTCAGCTATTTACAAAGTTTTTCGGATATATGAGTTTTGCAGTGGCGCTACCGGTGGTTTTTTACAGTGCCAACGACTATTATCTATCAGCCATCAAAGGATTGCGCCATAAAATCGTCAACATTGATGTCCCCATCACACTAGGTATCTTTACCCTGTTTATTCAAAGTTCTTACGAAATTTTTACCGGACAGGGTATCGGTTACATGGATTCGCTGGTTGGCCTGGTATTTTTTCTGCTGGTGGGTAAATGGTACCAAAGCAAAACCTATCAGGCGCTATCATTCGAACGCGATTACAAATCTTACTTTCCGGTTGCCGTTACCAAACTTACCAACGGTAAAGAAACCACCATCCCCTTATCAAAGTTAAAAGAGAAAGACAAAATACTTATCCGGAATCAGGAACTCATCCCTGCCGATGCCCGCCTGCTAAAAGGTAAAGCCGAAATTGACTACTCTTTTGTAACCGGCGAATCGCTTCCCGTCAATAAAAAAATCGGTGATTTGATTTTTGCCGGCGGACGACAGGTTGGAAGCAATATCGAGCTTGAAGTGGTCAGGTCGGTCGACCAAAGTTATTTAACACAGCTTTGGAATCAGGAATATCACAAAGAAAATCAGGAATCGGAACTGAACCATATGGTAAATAAGGTTAGCGAATATTTTACTTATGCCGTGCTTTCCATTGCTTTTGCAGCAGGCATTTACTGGCTGGTAAACGATTCGTCGCTGGCACTTTTTGCCTTTACTTCGGTGCTTATTATTGCCTGCCCGTGTGCACTGGCATTAACCATCCCCTTTACCTTTGGCAGCACCATGCGCGAATACGGGCGTAAAGGTTTTTATATAAAAAATACCGATGTAATTGAAAACCTTCGCAAAATAAACGCCATTGTTTTTGACAAAACCGGAACACTTACCGTTAACCGTTCCATGAAGGTGGAATTTATCGGGGACGAATTATCGGACAAGCAGCTAAAAATGATTAAAGCCCTTGTTTCCAACTCAAGTCACCCTTTGAGCATTACCATTAAAGAACATATTGAAATAGATACCGATTTTGAGGTTGAGGGGTTTAAAGAGCTGCCCTCGCTTGGTATTACCGGACTGGTTAACGGTATTCGTATCAACATCGGTTCACGTAAATTTGTTACCGGCAAAGATGATGACCAACCGCTTTCAACCAATGTTTATCTGTTTATGGATGATAAGATTTTGGGATACTTTAAAATTGAAAATCAATACCGGAAAGGTTTGAAAGAGGTGATCAACAGTTTAAAAGATAAATATGAGCTCTATTTGCTGTCGGGCGACAATGAATCGGAAAAAGAAAACCTGCTGCCGCTGTTCGGTTCGGAAGCCCAATTGTTGTTCAACCAAAGCCCTACCGATAAACGGGATTTCATCCGTAACCTGAAAAAAGAGGGAAAAAGAGTTTTGATGATAGGCGACGGGCTTAACGATGCGGGTGCCTTGATGGAAAGCGATGTGGGATTGACCATTGCCGACGATATTTACAGCTTCTCTCCTGCCTGCGACGGCATTATGGAGTCCTCCAAATTTTATTTACTGGATAAATTTATCAACTTTACAAAAAAAGCTTTCAACATTGTAATTGCAAGTTTCATTATCTCCTTTTTGTATAATGTTGTTGGTCTGTCGTTTGCCGTAACCGGAACCATGTCGCCGCTTATTGCAGCCATACTTATGCCTGTTAGCTCTGTAAGCGTTGTTGTGTTTGCCACACTATCGGTAAAACTGCTTTCAAAACGTCATTTGTAGAACCGAACAATCTGCATAAAACTTTCAGTTATACATAGATAAATACAATTATTTATATTTGTATTTGTTGAAAAATTTTTTAACTTTATTTCACTTTTTACTTGTTTTTTTAAATAATTAATTACTTTTGAGGTTTTCATTATTAAAGCACTTCATTACTTAAATGTCGATAATAATACTTTTAGCAATCATAGGAGTTCTCGTTGCAGGAGGATTTTTAGCCGGATTTATTTGGGCTGTAAAGAGTGGTCAATATGACGATACCGATTCGCCTGCCATGCGTATGCTGTTTGATGATACGAAACCTGTTGATAACAAAAGTGATAATAAACAATTTTAAAAAAACCCTTTTAATTAATCAATAACAAAGCGTATGGAATTACAGAAGTTTACTTATGACAACAAGCTTTCCAAGCTCTTTATGTATGCCACGGTATTGTGGGGTGCAGTAGGGCTTCTTGTGGGCTTGACAGCAGCTTTCGAGCTTATTTTCCCAAGCTGGAATGCAGGATTACCCTGGCTTACTTTTAGCCGTATCCGTCCTTTGCACACCAATGCTGCTATTTTTGCTTTTGTTGGAAACGCCATTTTTTTGGCGGTTTATTATTCAACACCCCGCTTGTTGAAAACACCCATGTTCAGTAAAACACTGGGATGTATTCATTTTTGGGGATGGCAATTAATTATTGTGGCTGCTGCCATTACCCTTCCGCTGGGTATCACCCAGTCGAAAGAGTATGCCGAACTTGAATGGCCTATCGACATTGCCGTTACGGTAATATGGGTTGTATTTGGTATTAACTTAATCGGTACCCTGATCAAAAGAAGGATTAGGCACATTTATGTGGCTATCTGGTTTTACATTGCCACATGGGTAACCGTTGCCGTACTTTACATTACCAACAACATGGCGCTTCCGGTTTCCATGATGAAAAGTTATCCGGTTTATGCCGGTATTCAGGATGCCCTGGTACAGTGGTGGTATGGCCACAATGCCGTTGCATTTTTCCTTACAACCCCTTTCCTCGGTTTGATGTACTATTTTATTCCAAAAGCATCCAACCGTCCTGTCTATTCCTATAAACTTTCCATCATTCACTTCTGGGCACTTATCTTTATGTACATATGGGCAGGACCGCACCATTTGCTCTATTCGGCGTTACCCGACTGGGCACAGGCTCTCGGCGTTGTCTTTTCGGTTATGCTGATTGCTCCGTCTTGGGGAGGTATGATTAACGGATTGTTAACCCTGCGTGGTGCATGGGATAAGGTTCGTGAAGATCCCATTCTTAAAATGTTTGTTGTTGGTGTTACCGCTTACGGTATGTCAACCTTTGAAGGCCCCATGCTTTCGCTTAAAACCGTTAACGCTTTAAGCCACTTTACCGACTGGACCATTGCCCACGTACACATCGGAACGCTTGGATGGAATGGTATGCTTACTTTTGGTATGATTTACTGGATGGTTCCACGCTTGTTTAACACAAAACTTTTTAGCGTAAAGATGGCCAATATCCACTTTTGGCTGGCAACCACAGGAATGTTATTCTTCTCTATCCCGCTCTATTTTGCAGGATTCACCCAGAGTTTAATGTGGAAAGAGTTTACCGATACAGGCGCTTTGGCTTATCCTAACTTCTTAGATACCGTTACCCAGATATTACCCATGTACGCCATGAGAGCATTTGGAGGATCGCTTTATTATACAGGTATTATCTTATTTGTAATTAACGTTTGGAAAACAGTTGCTGCCGGCAGCTTTGTTCGCTACGAAGAAGACAGTGCTCCTGCAAAACCTGCTGCCGGAGAACACGGCCCGGAAAGCTGGCACAGAAGACTGGAAGGTTTACCGGTTAAATTTACCGTTGTTTCGCTGTTAGTTATTTTAGCCGGAGGTGTTGTTGAAATTGTTCCGATGATGCTTGTAAAAAGCAATGTTCCCACCATTTCGGCAGTAAAACCATACACACCGCTAGAATTGGAAGGACGTGACATTTACGTAAGAGAAGGCTGTTATTTATGCCATTCGCAGCAAATACGCCCCTTCAGATCGGAAGTTGAACGCTACGGCGAATATAGCAAAGCCGGCGAAAGTGTTTACGACCATCCGTTCCAGTTTGGTTCAAAACGTACCGGTCCCGACCTTGCGCGCGAGGGGGTAAAAACCTTACCGAACTACAAACCAAATTCGTGGCATTACAACCACATGCTTGACCCGCAGTCGCTTAACCCCGAATCAATTATGCCTCCTTATCCGTGGCTGATTGAAGACGATTTGGATGTTTCAACGCTTTCGAGCAAAATATCCACCATGCAAACACTCGGTGTTCCTTATCCCGAAGGTTATGCCGACGGACAGGCATTGAAAGATCTGGAAAACCAGGCCGCTGAGATAACACAGAATCTTAAAGAGGCAGGTATTGATGTTAGTGCCAAAAAAGAAATCATTGCGCTGATTGCCTATCTGCAACGTCTTGGTACCGATATTTATAAAGATGGTAGTCCCGATCAGTACAGCAGTAAATAAATAATTATTATGAAGATCGTTATAAATACACTTGAAAGGATACAGGGTGTGGAGATATACCCTATCATCTCACTTTTAATCTTTTTTACCTTTTTTGCGGTTACTGCCTATCTGGTTTTTAATCTTGACAAAGGATATATCAACGATATGAAGAATCTTCCTTTGGAAGAAGACGAAGACGATCTTTCAGATAACAATACTCAAAATAAGTTTTGAAACCATAAAAAAAACAGATACTTATGGCAACAGATGAAAATAAAAATCCGAATCTTCACGAAGAAGATTACGAATACGATACCCTGACTAACGACCGTTTAATTAAAGGTCATAATTACGACGGGATCCGCGAACTTGATAATGCACTGCCGCCATGGTGGGTGTGGCTCTTTTATTTAACCATTGCATTTGCAATTATTTATTCGATCCGTCTTTTTGTTTTTGATGCCGACGATTTGGTTCAGGCCAAAGAATTTAACAAAGAGATGGCCGATTATCATGCCAAACACGCTGAAGCGGAAAAAGCCGATGCTAATTTTAAAATAGCATTATTAACCGATGAGGCTTCGCTTGCCGAAGGACAAAAAACATGGGAATCCATATGTGCTGCCTGCCACCTTAAAGATGGTGGCGGACTTGTAGGCCCGAATATGACCGACGATTACTGGATTCACGGAAATACGGTTGATGACCTTTATAATGTGGTTACCAATGGTGTAATTGAAAAAGGTATGCTTTCGTACAAACAACAATTGTCTGACAAGCAACGCCTTGAAGTAGTAAGTTATATTCTTGAGAAAATTCACGGTACTACTCCCGCCAACCCTAAAGAGCCACAAGGTGAAAAGTATTAATAAAATTTTTAATGCTTAATAAATTGAGGAAGCCGAATTAAAAAAATTCGGCTTCCTTCGTTTTACAATCAAATAATATAGATAAATAGTTACATAAGTAAATAAAATTAATCATGGCCGAAAAGCAAACAAGTCACAAAGGCTCCTATCGTGATAAACTTACAACTGTTGACGAATCGGGAAAACGAGTTTGGATATTCGCCAGAAAACCCAAAGGTAGTTTTTATAATAAAAGACAAGTGGTTGCCTATATTCTCCTTGCCGCTATTTATATCTTTCCATGGATTAAATATAAGGGAGAACAATTTTTAATGTTCAATATTCTTGAACGGAAATTTGTACTTTTTGGCACCATCTTCTGGCCTCAGGATTTTCACCTCATTGTATTATCGTTTATTACAATGATTCTGTTTATCATTCTTTTTACCATTATTTACGGACGACTGTTTTGCGGATGGGTGTGCCCTCAAACATTGTTTATGGAGTTTGTTTTCCGCAGAATTGAATATTTGATTGAAGGCGATGCTCCCGCCCAGCGTAAGTTAGCCAAACAACCCTGGAATTTTGAAAAAATCCGGAAAAAAACTTTAAAACAAATATTGTTTTATGCAGTTGCATTTTATACGGGCTTTACATTTTTAGCATACATCATTGGCATTGACGAATTAATGGCAATTGTTCACGATGGAGTGTCGAAACACATTGGCGGATTCATCGGTTTGCTAATCTTTTCAGGAGTGTTCTATTTTATTTTTGCATTTTTCCGCGAACAGGTATGTACCATTGCCTGTCCGTACGGACGGTTACAAAGTGTACTTATCGACCCGAAAACATTAATTGTTGCTTACGATTACAAACGGGGTGAACCACGCGGTCCTGTTTCAAACCCCGAAAGTGGCGATTGTACAAACTGCGGCATGTGTGTACAGGTTTGTCCTACCGGTATCGATATCCGAAACGGCACCCAAATGGAATGTATCAACTGTACCGCCTGTATCGATGCCTGTGATGCCACCATGGAAAAAGTGAACAAACCCAAAGGGCTTATTCGTTACGATTCGGAAGAAGGAATTGAAAGCGGAGAACATCACCTGTTCAACACCCGTACCATCTTCTATTCGGTTGTGCTCTCCGCCCTGTTACTGTTTGTAGGCTACCTGTTTTATCAACGTGGCGACTCCGAAACTGTTATCCTGAGAGCTCGCGGAACCCTCTATCAGGAAATGGGCGACAGCTTAAGCAACATATACAACTATCAGGTGGTAAACAAGTCGCGCCAACCCATCAATGTTGAATATAAACTGGAAGGCATTGAGGGCAGAACCAAAAATATCGGCGGCGACATTGTTGTTAAAAAAGGTGAAGTTGCCAAAGGTTCATTCCTTGTTATCATTCCCAAATCGGCACTACACCAATCGAAAACACCTGTAATTATAGGAATTTACCACAACGGCAAACATGTTGAAGATTATAAAACCATGTTTGCGGCACCCAACAGCCTTGATAAATAAAACATCGTTACCTTTGCCTGCATCAGGCTGAAAATAGCCTGATGCAGGTATTAATTAAAATATTACCAATGAACATTAAGTGGAATTGGGGAACCAAACTTACCATAGCCATCATCCTTTTTATGAGCTTTATATTCGGTTTGGTTTACATGACAACCAAAAATTCGATCATTCTGGTTGAAAAGGATTACTACCCCAAAGGTATCGCCTATCAGGATAAGATCGACAAAACAAGAAATGCCCGTGAGTTTCACAGGAATATGGTGTTAAAGGAAAAAGATCAACAAATTATTTTATCAATTCCGGGGGCAATACCCGATTCGGGAGCAGTAGTATTTTACCGTCCCAATCAGGAAAAAGCAAAGGATTATGTTTACCCGTTACCATCCGGCGCTGCCATTGACCTATCTTTTCCCAAAAGTAAATTTAAAACGGGGATATATATCCTTAAAATAACCTGGTGGAAAGAAAACAAAGGATATTTTATTGAAGAAAAGATTTTTCTGAATTAGTTATGTTTTACGTTTATACGGCACTAACCATCGGCCTTGTGGGCAGTTTGCATTGTATCGGCATGTGCGGACCCATTGCCGTTGCTTTACCCCTTGGAAAAAAAGGATGGGGTTACAGGGTATTCGGAGGGATTACTTATAACATAGGCAGGATTATATCCTATGCAATACTGGGAGCTGTATTCGGTTTACTGGGACAGGGCATTGAAATGGCCGGTTTACAGAAATGGGCATCCATTCTTATCGGAGCAGTGATGGTGCTTTCAGTTTTATTTCCGGCACTGTTCAAAGGAAAAGTAAAGTTTGAACAAATGTTTTTCGGCTATGCCGGTAAAATGATTGGTAAATTCAGAAAACTTTTTACCATCAGTTCCATTCCGTCATTGTTCACCATTGGTATTTTAAACGGTTTCCTCCCCTGCGGTCTGGTATATGTTGCCATTGCCGGAGCCATCAATACCAACAGTTTTTACGACGGTATTTTCTTTATGATACTTTTCGGTTTCGGAACGCTACCTGTTATGCTGGCCATTCCCCTGCTGGGTAATATGATCGGACAAAAAGTAAGAAGAAAATTTAGCGGGGTGTTAAATGCTTTTATTGTAATTTTAGGCCTGCTCTTTATTTTAAGAGGTTTATCATTGGGCATCCCCTAT
>CAYNVN010000122.1:0-12666 GCA_964400655.1 uncultured Lentimicrobiaceae bacterium | reverse complement strand
AACTCCTGATACGCCATGGCAAGCCCGGTGTAAATAATAGCTTTTATTTTGTTACTAACGGGATAGCGCAGTGCTTTAAGAGAGCTCTCTTTGGCAAGTTCATAATCTCCGAGATAATATTGACTGGTAGATAAATTGTTATAAATTTTTGATAAATCTTCAAATAATCCGGCTTTTTTATAAAACCGAATGGCTTTATTAAAATATACACAGGCGGAATCGTGAATATTTGAAATACTGTAATAATAAGCTATTAATTCAAGACTTTTAGCTTTGTATTTCAGGTTATCCGATTTATCAAACCAGTTAACAACCGACTTAATTTTATGATAATCATTTTTTAAGTGATTGTGTTTGTTAATCAGCGAATCACAAAGTGTCTGATAAATTTTTGTACTGTCGGTATCGGCTATTTCCGCCTGTAGTGTTATACTTATGGAAAGCAGCATCAAAAACAATAGTCCGGTAATAACCGATTTAAACATAAAAATTTGTTTTACAGATGTTACAAAAATAGTATTAAGTAAGATAAGTTATCCATATTATACAAATAAAGGTCACAAACCAAAACTACGATTCCAGTTCAAGGGCAACAAAATCCATTTTACCACCCAGGGGGGGATTCAGTTTTTTTATTTTTATCCGGGCATTTATTATTAACGGGAACTCATCCAGCACACGATTTAATATTCTTCTTCCCACATGTTCCAGTAATTTCGATTTGATCTCCATCTCGGCTTTAACAACCTGATAAACCGAGAGGTAATTAACCGTGTCGTAAAGGTTGTCGGAGTTTTCGGCAGTGGTGGTATCGGTTTCCAAAAACAGGTCAACCCTGAATTTGGTGCCAATAATTTGCTCCTCCTTAAAACATCCGTGATAAGCAAAAAATTCCATTCCTTCAATTGATATGACCGACATAAATAGCCTGTTTAGTAAACAAATAACAAAATTATTAAAACAAAAGTTTTTATTTTATTCCTTGCGGCCCAGTTCGTGTAAACCGGTTTCCAGCCGTTCCAAAGTTTCTTCCTGTCCCAGTAAGGCAATGATATCAAACAGATGCGGACCTTTAAGGGCTCCTACGATTAAAAGCCTGAAAGCATTCATAACGGCACCCATTCCGTACTCTTTTTCTTCAATCCATTTTTTAACAACCTTTTCGGTGTTTTCTGCGGTAAACGGGTCGGTTTGCGAAAGAAGCTCCTTCAGCTCTGTCATTTGATCAAACGAAGCGGTTTTCCAGCGTTTCTTTACTGCTTTAGGGTCGTACGATGCGGGCCTTTGAAAAAAGAAATCGCTTTGATCCCAAAGGTCTTTTACAAATGTTGCCCGTTCTTTAACAAGTTTTACAACATCAACAACAAAATCTTTATCGGCAACAACACCGTTTTTCAGCAATACCGGCATAAAAGCTTCGGCCAGTTCTTCATCAGACTTTTTAATAAGATATTGATGGTTGAACCATTTTGCTTTTTCGGCATCAAATTTTGCCCCCGATTTATTTACCCTTTCAATACTGAACGCCTGTATAAGTTCTTCCGGAGAAAAAAGCTCCCGCTCATCACCCGGATTCCAGCCCAGCAAAGCAAGCATATTAACAAAAGCTTCCGGAAAATAGCCCTCTTCGCGGTAACCGCTTGAAATCTCTCCCGATTTCGGGTCTTTCCATTGTAGCGGAAAAACAGGAAAACCGAGGCGGTCGCCATCGCGTTTGCTGAGCTTACCGTTGCCATCGGGTTTTAACAGCAGGGGCAGGTGTGCAAATTTCGGTTAGTCCCAGCCAAAGGCCCTGTAGAGCAAAACATGCAACGGCATCGACGGTAACCACTCTTCGCCACGGATAACATGAGAAATTTCCATCAAATGGTCGTCAACAATGTTGGCAAGATGATAGGTGGGCATTCCGTCGCTTTTAAAAAGGATTTTATCGTCAAGAACCCTGGTGTTTACTTCAACTTTCCCCCTGATCATATCATTCATAACCACTAATTCGTTTTCGGGCATTTTAAACCTGATAACGTATGGTGTACCGTTTTCCAGTAGTTTATTTGTTTGGCCGGCAGTTAAACTCAGGGAGTTACGCATCGATAAACGTTGGGCCGAATTGTAGGTAAACGTTTTCTTTTGGGCTTCAAATTCTGTTCTTTTTGCCGATAGTTCTTCAGACGTGTCAAAGGCGTAATAGGCATTTCCCGCTTCCACAAGTTGCCGGGCATACTCTTTGTAAATTTCTTTTCGTTCCGATTGTTTGTACGGTCCAAAAGCACCTCCTTTGGTTACGCCTTCGTCAAATTCAATACCGCACCAGTTAAAAGCTTCAACAATATAATCTTCGGCACCCTGAACAAACCGCGTTTGATCGGTATCTTCAATACGAAGAATAAATTTTCCGCCGTTTTTACGTGCAAACAGATAGTTATACAAAGCGGTTCGTACACCACCTATATGCAGCGGCCCGGTTGGACTTGGTGCAAATCTGACCCTGATATTTTCGTTACTCATATTTTAAAATTTTGAGCAACAAAGATAATGAATAAGAAACACTCTAACGGGATGAAATTATTAAGTTTAACTTGTTAAAAAACAGTATAAAACGTTAAAACTTACTTAATAAAACGTTTAACAAGTTTATGGCTGCCGTCGATTACCCTGACAAAATAGGTTCCTTTAGCCAGCCCCGAAACATCCAGGGTGGTTTTAGAACTTTGTGTTTTGGTTTGCCGTAATACCCTGCCGGACAAATCGGTGATGGAAATAACCCGTTGGGTTCCCGAATTATTTTTAAAATAGATGTTTAAATAATCGGAAGCCGGATTGGGGCCCATTGTAAAGTAAGCAGGGCTCTCTTCTTCTTCACCGATATCCAAAATCAAACTATGAACCTCTTCCATGGTCCAGTTGTCGGGGTCAATTTCAACACTGTAAACTTTTTTCTCCTGAGGGGAGATGAAAAAGTTAAAAAGATGATCCTGTTCAAATCTTACAATGGTATCGGTCCCATCCTCAAAATTAAGTTTTACATCAAACAGCATTTGAAATTTAGGCGTTGAAGAAGAGGTGGTTTGTGTTGATGAAAGATGAAACTCTTTCAGGTTTTCATCATAGAACCATTCGAAATCGAAAATCGGATACCCTTCGCCGTAGTACCACTGATCGAAAAAGTAATCCCAGTCTTTTCCGGTAACCGCTTCCACAACATTTTTAAAATCTTCGCCGGTAGCGGTACTGTCACCATATTCGGTTTGATATTGTTGCAGGCAATTAAAAAAGGTGTCGTCATCCTGAATTTCGTGTCGCAAAATATGAAGTATGGCCGCACCTTTGTCGTACGACAACCTTCCGTTAAAAATGCGCCATTCATTGCCCGGATAGATTTGTTCTTCGGGAATATAGATGGTACCACCCGGTTGCGACATGGCATTTGCCTGTGCATTTTTAATAAACGACTGAGCGGCACTCCACCCTTTAAGTTTTTCGTTGGCAAGATAATCCGAATAGGTAGCAAAGCCTTCGTTAACCCAAATATCGCTCCATGTGGCACAGGTAACATTGTCGCCAAACCACATATGCCCCATTTCGTGAGCAACCAGATGGAAGCTGAATCCGCCAATGGTGGTCATTGTTTGATGCTCCATACCCCCGCCAAGCTGTGTTAAGCAATGTCCGTATTTTTCGTCATAAAACGGATAGAGCGTGTAAAGATTAGAGTATAATTCCAAAATAGGGGCCGACTCATCAATATCGGTTTTCCAGTAGTTAAGGCATGCATTATCGTTATAAATGAAGTTTTGTATTAATACGGAATCACCGTACAAACTGTCGGGATAAGCATAAATGCTGTAATCCATATAATCGGCTACCGAAAACGAAAGCAGGTAATAGTCAATGGCATGATTGGTTTTCCATTCGTAGCGGGTTTTTCCGTTTCCAACATCAACCGTACCGGTTAGCAAACCTTCGGCTCCTGCCATTTCATCCGACGAACATGTTAAAAATATCCAGGCCGAATCGGCTTTGTCTTCAAGGTCTTGTTTTACCGGAAACCAGTCTTTTGCAGCAAAAGGTTCCGAAAGTGTCCATGTTACATTTTTACCCCAGGTGCCATTGTATCCGTTTGAAATACCTGAAAAAAAGCCGCCTGTTGGGGGTGCTCCGTGATAATAAATTTTGGCTGTAACGGTATCGTTTTGAAGTGCCGTATCTACCGCATATAAAACATTGTCGCCGTCGCGTGTGAAATCCGAATATTTTACATCATTAAAAAAGAAGGAATCAATGGTCATTTCGGGAATTAACTCAAAAGCAAACGTATCTAAAACCGCAGCGGTAACATTTGCAGTGATGCCGGTGTTTCCGCTTACAAAGGTAGAGGAGCTGCTTACTTCAATATCAATCCAATAAAAGGAAACATCATAATCATTCAGATTATCGTTTTGCCAGTTATAAATGTATTGAAGTGTTTTTTGATTTGGATCGGGGATGTGCGAACACCTCTTTTTCCAGTTGAAAGCATCGTTATATTGTCCGAATGACGAAAAATAGAACAACAATAAAATAACAGAGGTAAATAAATGTTTCATAACAAATGTAATTAAGTACTGTGAATCGAATTCATATCTTTGCCAAAGATATTTAAAAGACAGAAACGAACACTGTAAGGTTGCCCATGACGAATGATTTCAACATATTGGAAAACAAATTAGAGGCTTTTATAAAAAAATATTACACAAGCCTTTTGATAAAGGGTTTGTTGTTGTCATTTACCGCCGTTTTGTTGCTGTATCTTTTTATCGACTTTATTGAGTACTTTGCATGGATGGGAAAAACAGCCCGTCAGATTGTTTTTTTCGGCTTTATTATTTATGCGGTTGCCATATTTATTTACCAGGTGGTTATACCGTTGTTGAAACTGTTTCGTATAACCAAAACCCTGTCGTTTGAAGAGGCGGCCCGAATAGTTGGCAAACATTTTCCCGAAGTAAACGATAAGCTGCTAAATGCCATTCAGTTAAAAAAGAGGGAAAAAGAGATTTCGGAAAAAGAGATGGAACTGCTTATTGCTTCCGTGTCGCAAAAAACATTTGAACTGAAGCCTGTTCCTTTTTCAGGAGCTGTTGATTTAAAAAAGAACTGGAAATATGCCGGATATTTTCTTCCGGTGGCTTTTAGCATCCTGTTAATTTTGCTGATTTATCCTTCGTTTATTACCGAACCGTCTAAGCGGATTGTTAACTACAAAAGCCATTTTAG
The DNA here is from genome assembly GCA_964400655.1 of uncultured Lentimicrobiaceae bacterium. Classification (GTDB taxonomy): domain Bacteria; phylum Bacteroidota; class Bacteroidia; order Bacteroidales; family F082; genus B16-G9. The sequence continues at coordinate 7,413 of CAYNVN010000122.1, read as the reverse complement.
TAAACCTCTGCCCTACTCCGTTACATTAATAAGCGACTCCCTAAAAGTTATTCAGCACAACGATTTTGTTTTAAAAGTAAAAATAACCGGAGATGAAATCCCTCAGGATGTTTATATTAAAAGCCCGGGGTTTAATTACAAACTTTATCCTGCAGGCCCGGAAACTTTCGAATATACTTTTAAAAATATTGATAAAGGTTTTGCATTTAACATAATTACCGGCGATTATGTTTCGGAAACATATAACCTGAAGGTATATCCAAAACCTGTGATTTATTCATTTGATGTGGTGTTGGATTATCCGTCATACTTAAAAAAGAAACAGGATATCATTACCGGCTTAGGAGACCTGATTGTACCCGAAGGAACGGTTATTAACTGGCGCATCCATGTAAAAGATGCCGGCGAAGTTTGTTTTTTATATAAAGATTCTCCTTCGATTACTGAAAAAATAAAAGAGAATACTTTCCGGAAAAAATTAACGGCTAAGCAATCGTTTAACTACAGCCTGTGTGCTTCCAATAACCATATAAAGGCACCCGATACTCTTAGTTACTCCGTTCAGGTTATAAAGGATGAGTTTCCGAAAATTGACGTTAAAGAGTATGTTAGTAAAGACTTTACGGGTTTTTTGCAACTAACAGGAACAATTAGTGATGATTACGGCTTTCATTCGTTACAAGTTTTGTACAAACCCGAAAATGAAGAAAAAAATTGGTCGGTAAAAAATATTAACATAGATAAGTCTGTTCCGGAGCAATATTTCCAATACAGTTTTATTCTGCCCGAAATGGGGTTGAAACCGGGAGATGGTTTTAATTATTACTTTGAAGTAAGGGACAACGATGCCCTTCACGGTTATAAAGTTACCAGAAGTATTACCGGTTATGTGAAACTTCCTGGAAAAGAAGCGCTTGAAAAAGCAGCCGACAGCACAGCTGAGGCTGTAAAACAATCAATGAAAGACAGGCTTAAAGAGCTTGAAGAGATTAACAACAAACTGGATGAGTTTAAAACCGACCTGTTGAATAAAAAGAAATTAAGCTGGTCGGATAAGCAAAAATTATCGGAACTGATTCGTAAGGAAAAGGATATTCAGGAAAAAATAAGTGAACTTCAAAAACTAAATGAGGAAATCAAAAACCTTCAGGAGGCCATAAAGAAAAAAGCGGATCCGGAATTGCAAAAGCGACTGGACGAGCTGCAAAAAATGTTTGATGAGTTGAATGATAAAGATATGGAAAAGGAGCTCGATAAGCTAAAAAAGGAACTGGATAAGATGGATAAAGATAAGCTGAGCAGATTTTTGGAGGAGATGAAAAAAAAGAATGAAACATTAAAAGAAAATCTTGAGCAAAACCTGGAATTGTTTAAACAGATGGAGATTGAAAAAAAGGTTAACGAAACGGCTCAAAAATTACAACAGCTTTCTGAAAAACAGGAAAAACTCAGCAACGAAACAAAAAATAAAAAAAGCAATAAAGAGAATTTGACGGAAAAACAGGAGAAGATCAAGAAGGAATTTGAAGCGATTGAAAAGGAGCTTGAAAAAATATCGGAAATGGATAAAGAGCTGGAAGATCCTTTTAAAATTGAAAAAGACAGTTTGGCTACCGGTGCGGTGAATAAAGATATGAAAGATGCACAAAAAGAGCTTCAAAAAAACAAAACCAATAAAGCTTCAAAGAAACAGAAAGATGCTGCAGGCAAAATGAAAAAAATGGCAAAGGACATGTTAAATTTTATGATGGCTGCCATGCAACAACGTACCGGTGAAGATATGGAGATGATAAGAAAGTTGCTTGATAATTTGGTTGACCTAAGTTTTAAACAGGAGAATATAATTAAAGAGATAAGGGAGATTTCGCCGAAAGACCCGAAGTTTGTTACCTCTGCCGAAGAATTAAGAGGCATAAAAGATGGTTTTCAAATAATCAAAGATTCTCTGACGGAAATTGGTAAACGACAGGTTTTTATTCAGCCTTTTATCATTCGCGAAACGGAAAGTGTTGAATCAAGTCTCTCCAATGCAATTAATCAAATGCAGGAGCGCAGAAAGGGCGAAAGCCTGAGCCGGCAACAGTATGCCATGACGCATATTAATAATCTTGCACTGATGCTTGATGAGGCACTGAATAAGATGCAACAAAGCATGAGTATGAGTAGCAAAGGTGGTAAATCGTGCCCCAACCCCGGTAAAGGAAGTAAACCCGGACTCAAAGACTTAATGCAAATGCAGGAGTCGCTCTCGGAAGGATTGAATAAAAGTCAGAAAGGAAAACCTAAAAACCAAAAAAACGGAAAAAACAAAAACGAGAACGGTGAAAACGGAAGTGCTGCCGAGCTGGCAAAACTGGCGGCTTTGCAATATGAAATTCGTCAGCGGCTACAGGAATATATGGAAGAGTTGAAAAGCAACGGAGGAAACGGTAACGCACTTAACGAAGTGTTAAAGGATATGGATAAAACCGAAAACGACATTATTAATCGTAACATAAACAGGGAAACACTGGAGCGTCAGCAGAAAATAAAGGTGCGACTTTTACAGGCACAAAATGCCGAGATGCAACGTGAAAAAGAGAAGAGACGAGAATCGGAAGAGGGTAAAAACAGTATTAACAGAAACCTTAATAAAAAATTAAAGTATAAGTCAGTTGAATCGGGACAAAACGGGATACTGTTTTTAAAACCCGTTGAACTGGATTTTTATTTAAGGGCGGTTTATAAAAAGTACCTCTATAAAATAGAATTGAATTATGACGAAGCTAAGTAACAATATTGAGCTTAAAATTGAAAAATCGAGCCAGACAATCATTGAGAAATTTATTGAAGAAGTTAGCGATAAATTAATGATAAACGAAACCTATTTCGGAAATTTACTTTTGGGTATTAACGGAATGTTTTCGCTAATGCTTGAAAACCAGCCTAATACCCATGTAGACATCGGTTATACTACAGATTACCAATATATTAACATTATTTTTACAGGGGTTTCACGTGAAACAACCACTTTGTTTAACAAATTGCCGGATGAAATTTCGGAAAACGAAAACCTTTTTACGGTTGTCAACCTAACCGATAAAATTACTACCGAAGAAAACCGCTTGGTATTGGTTTTTTATATTGGAGCGATGAATCATAAAATTTATGATTACCGACGATCAATTCTCAATAAATACTTTTTCGGACAAACATCTATTAAACCCCATAAATCGTATGATTAGTTTCGATTCCGGTGTCAGGCCATTTCAACCTGCTAACGGATTAAAAATTAAATCGTGGTTGATAAAGGTTATTGAAGCCGAAAGAAAAAAAACAGGTAATATTCATTATACATTCTTGTCGGATGAAGAATTATTGGTAATGAATCAACAATATTTAAATCACGATTATTTTACAGATATTATTACGTTTCCTTTATCTGCGTCCGATGATATAATATCGGGGGAGATTTTTATCAGCATCGACAGGGTTGCTGATAATGCGAAACAAAATGGTGTGGATTTTAATAACGAACTCTTTCGGGTTTTGGTTCACGGGATTTTGCACTTAATAGGTTATGATGACCATTCTGACGAAGAAAAAGCGGTAATGAGAGAAAAGGAAAATTTATATTTGAAGCTGATTGAAAAAAATATTTCACGTGAAACATTATGATGTTTGAAGAATATGATATAATTGTTGTGGGAGCAGGGCATGCCGGATCGGAGGCAGCAGCGGCTGCCGCCAATATGGGTTCAAAAACATTGTTGATTACAATGAACATGAATGCCATTGCACAAATGTCGTGTAATCCGGCAATGGGTGGTATTGCAAAAGGTCAGATAGTACGTGAAATAGATGCCTTGGGCGGGTATTCAGCTCTGGTAACCGACCGTTCCATGATTCAGTTCAGGATGCTCAACAAATCAAAAGGTCCTGCCATGTGGAGCCCCAGGGCCCAAAGCGACCGTATGCTGTTTTCTGCCCACTGGCGCAGCATGCTTGAAAACACAAAAAATCTCGACTTTTGGCAGGATACGGTAACCGGTCTTTTGATTTCAGATAATCGGGTTACCGGCGTTGTAACCGCAATGGGTCAAAAAATAAATTCAAAAGCTGTAATCCTTACAAACGGAACATTTCTTAACGGAATTATCCATATCGGACAAAATAAATTTACAGGTGGAAGAATAGGCGATCCCGCCTCAACGGGTATTACCGAACAGCTGGTTGGTTTGGGGTTTGAGTCGGCCCGACTGAAAACAGGAACACCGGTAAGAGTTGACGGCCGCACCATCGATTTTTCAAAAATGGAAGAGCAAAAAGGTGATGAAAACCCGCAAAACTTTTCCTTTTTAGAGAAAACTCCTTTAACAAAACAAAGAAGCTGCTGGATAACCTACACATCGCCTGTTGTTCATGATATTTTAAAACTGGGGTTTAACGAATCCCCTATGTTTACAGGAAGGATTGAAGGGGTCGGCCCCCGCTATTGTCCCTCTATTGAGGATAAAATCGAGCGTTTTTCCGATAAATCAAGACACCAGCTTTTTGTGGAACCCGAGGGTTGGTCAACCGTTGAATATTATGTAAACGGGTTTTCAAGCTCGCTTCCTGATAACATACAGCTAAAGGCACTCCACCGGATTCCCGGATTTGAAAATGCAAAAATATTCAGGCCCGGTTATGCTATTGAATACGACTATTTTCCACCAACGCAACTTAATTACTCGTTGGAAACCAAACTGATTAACGGTTTATATTTTGCCGGTCAAATTAACGGAACCACCGGTTATGAAGAGGCTGCTGCGCAAGGTTTGATGGCAGGGGTAAATGCTCATTTAAAACTAAATGAGCGGGAACCGTTTATTTTAAAACGTTCGGAAGCTTACATCGGTGTGCTTATCGACGACCTTATTACAAAGGGAGTTGACGAACCCTACAGAATGTTTACTTCGCGGGCTGAATATCGGATTTTACTACGTCAGGATAATGCCGACATCAGGCTTACTCCGCTTTCTTATAAATTGGGATTGGCAAGTGAAGACCGGTATAAAAAGGTTATTGAAAAAAATAATTCTGTAAAGGAATTAATTACCTTTATAAAAAAGCAGAGTGTTTCTCCCGGAGAAGTAAATACAATTTTAAACAACAAGGGAACATCCGAACTTAAGCAAAAACAAAAGTTATCCTCCATAATGCTTCGTCCTCAAATTTCCATTACCGATTTGTCCGACAGCATTGAACAGCTGCGCAATTTTATACAATCTCATAAAATGGATAAGGAAATACTTGAACTTGCGGAGATTCAAATAAAGTATGAGGGTTACATCAATAAAGAAAAAGAGCTTGCCTCTAAAATGGAAAAGATTGATGAAATTCCGCTTAAACCCGATTTCGATTATCACGCATTAAAATCTTTATCTTACGAAGCAAGGGAGAAGCTTACAAAAATAAAACCTAAAACATTGGGACAGGCATCAAGAATTAGCGGGGTTTCTCCGTCTGATATTAATGTTTTAATGATTTTTATTGGTCGTTGATTTTTCTGTTTCACGTGAAACCAATTAAATAGTTTATGATTTTTGGAGATAAATATATTAAGCGATACCTGCTTATTTTAATCTTCTTTATTGTTTCTTTTACGGCAATATTGAAAATTACTCCAATTATTAATACGCCTGAAAAATGTACAAAGAGAATACAGTCGGAATTTATAAGGACGGAAAAAATATTTGATAATATTTCCAACAATGTTTTCCGGGCAATGGAAATCGACAGTATGTTATCGTGGAATGATATTGAAACAATCACCCGGGCCAACAACTGCTTTACATTAATTTTTAAAAGAGATTCGTTAATTTTTTGGAACGGAAACTCCGTAAATCCTGAAAAAGTAAAAAGATTTAATCCGAACAAAACCGGAATTTATCATTTAAAAAACGGTTGGTTTATTATTTCAAATTATAATAAAAATATTTGGAGTGTTGTTTTGTATAAACCGTTAATGATTGAATACCCTTTTAAAAACGACTATCTTAAAGGCAATACCAATAATAACTTTATAGGAGATAATAATATCTCATTTAAAACGGCAGGTAATGGCAACTATAATTTAATATATGACAGCAACAAAAATCCGGTTATTGCCATTGATTTTGAAAACTTTTCGCCTTACAATCATTTTACGGTTAATCTGCTATTTTATATTTATGGTGGAATATATTTAATAATTCTTTTATTGATAATAAGAGTTTATCAGCTGCTTATTCATCATAAATTACATGTTTTAACAGGAACGGGATTTTTGTTAATCGATACTTTTTTACTCTGGTTATTAATGACGATTTATACGGTTCCCGTTGTTTTAAAATCAGGTTTTTGGTTTCAACCCTGGCATACCGTATTTCCGTTAGTTGATTCAAGAGGAGCGGTAGTGTTTTTAATAACCTTTATTATTTTAATAAGTATAAATTTTTATAAAAATGTATGGCGTATTCCGTATAAAATTGAGGCATCTCTTAAAAATATAGCTTTAATTGCGTTTGTTAATTTTGCTGTTTTATTCTTTTTACTTTTTATTTTCAAAGCGTTTTACGAGTTAACCGTAAAACCAAATGATGATGCCATCGGTTTTTTATTTAGAAAAGATTTTGTTGAATTGTTTTTTATTTCCGGTATAGTTGTCTCTATTTTCTTTTACCAGATTTCTTTTATCAGGCTGATGGATTTGAAAACCGAGACGGTTACCTATTATTCGTTGTTTTCACTTATCTACATTTTAGCAGCTTATTTATTTATTCCGGTTTCGTATTTATTCTATATTTCGGTATTCTTTATTCAGGTTTTAACGGTGGCAATTATTTATTACACGTCGTTGCAACAGGGCATATCGTTTTTGCGCTATTTGTTATTAACGGTTTTGCTTGCAATAGGGTTTTCCGTTATAATAAACGATTCGTGGGTAAGACATAAGAATATGTTGCAAACAGAAACGGTAAAATATTTAAAAACCAACCGCGACTATTTTCTTGAAGGTAAATTTTACATTTTACGAAACGATTTGATGAATGATATTACCTTCAAAAATATGGTTAAGAGCAATTATCCTGATGACAGTTTAATAAATTATCTCTATTTAAATTATTTAGATAAATCTTTTAAAAACTACGACATACAGTTAACCGTTTGTAATGAGGGAGATACGCTTGAAATTCAACCGGAAGGAAGCCGTGTTAATTGTAAAGAGTATTTTAATTACTTAGCCGGGGAGTCTTCATTACTTACCATTGATACTTCGTTACGTTTGATGAAAGAAGTTGGTGAAAACCGTTATTATCTCGGTAATCTAAATTTAAAAAACGATACTACGGGACATACAACTCTATATATTGAGATGTTTTCATCAATTGTTCCAACCGGTCCGGGATA
>CAYNVN010000121.1:0-92771 GCA_964400655.1 uncultured Lentimicrobiaceae bacterium | reverse complement strand
CGAGGCAAACACATCACCACGCTGGTTGACAAAGAGGAGGAAGCCGGTACGCATGTTGTTGAATTTGTAAGAACCGCAGCCCTGCAGGATGGTATTTATGTTTATCATCTATCGCTGGTTGGCGAAGACAATTCGTATGCTGTGGTTAAGAAGTTTAATGTTACATTAAACCCCTATAACTTAAGGTAAAACAAGCGAAAGTCTGATACCTGTCAATTATTGTCACCCCGCCTGTACCGTTCGGTACAGGCGGGGTGACTTGGTTTTGGTTTAAAACGGTACAGCCTTTCTCTATTTTTTGTAATTTCGCAGGCTCATTCATAAATCAATGAAATCATGATAAAAAATACGTTAATAATTTTAAGTTTAATTTTTAGCATTCAAATAATGGCTCAAACAACAAAACCCGAAACCCTTGTGGTTATTCATACCAAATTTGGTGATATGACCGCCAAGTTATATAACGATACGCCCAAACACAGGGACAATTTTATAAAACTCATCAAAGAGGGATGGTACAACGATTCCCCCTTTCATCGCATTATTAAAGGCTTTATGATTCAGGGTGGAGGTAACAAAGACGGAAGACAGGATCCGGGTTACACCATTGATGCGGAAATCTTACCCAACCATTTCCATAAAAAAGGAGCACTGGCTGCTGCCCGTATGGGCGATCAGGTTAACCCCGAAAAAAAATCATCAGGATCGCAGTTTTATATTGTTCAGGGGCAAGTAGCCGACGAAAGATACCTGAATATGGTTACGGCACGTACAGGACATAAATTTACCGAAGAGCAAAAAAACGTTTACGAAACCATTGGCGGAACTCCTCATCTTGACGGAGGTTACACCGTTTTTGGCGAATTGCTCAGCGGCTTTGACGTTTTAGACAAAATTGCTTCCGTAAAAACCGGTCGCGGCGATGTTCCGCTGGAGCCTGTTACCATGACCATCGAAGTATTGGAATAATCAATCCCGGAAAACAAATCCCTTTAATTAACCGGAGCATGAAATCAAAAATCACACAATATCTTGAAGAGGTAAAAGCATTCAATGCCGATAACATAGAAGCTTTGGAAGCCTTTCGCATCAAATTCTTAAGTAAAAAAGGTTTGATTCCGGCACTGTTTGCCGATTTTAAATCGGTGCCGCCTGAAGAGCGCAAAGAGGTTGGCCGGTTAATCAACGGTTTAAAAAATGCCGTTCAGGAAAAGATAGTGGCTTTGAAAGAGGCCATTGAAAGTTCTTCGGAATCAACGGCATCAGGTCTCGATTTGTCGTTGCCGGCAGAGGCTCCTTTGGGAACCCGTCATCCGCTTTCGGTTGTAAGGAATGAGATAATCGACATCTTCTCCCGTATCGGGTTCACCGTATCGGAAGGCCCTGAAATTGAAGACGATTTCCATAATTTTACGGCATTGAACTTTCCACCCGACCATCCGGCCCGCGATATGCAGGATACCTTTTTTATAGAAAAAGACCCCGATATTGCCCTGCGTACCCATACATCATCGGTACAGGTAAGGGTGATGGAAAATGCACAACCTCCGCTGCGTACCATATCGCCCGGGCGCGTTTTTCGTAACGAAGCCATTTCGGCTCGTGCCCACTGCATCTTTCATCAGGTGGAAGGACTGTATGTGGATACCGATGTTTCGTTTGCCGATCTGAAACAAACCCTCTTTTACTTTGCCCGTGAACTTTTTGGCGAAAACACCAAAATCCGTTTCCGTCCTTCCTATTTTCCGTTTACCGAACCTTCGGCCGAAATGGATGTGTCGTGTAATATTTGCGGTGGTAAAGGGTGTAATGTTTGTAAATATACGGGCTGGGTCGAAATTCTCGGTTGCGGAATGGTTGATCCCAATGTGCTAGATAATTGCAATATCGACAGTAAAAAATACACCGGTTTTGCTTTCGGAATGGGTATTGAACGTATCACCATGCTGAAATACCGCATCAACGACTTGCGGCTGTTTTTTGAAAATGATATGCGTTTTTTGAAACAGTTTGAATCGGCACTTTAATTAACGGTTCCGTTGTTGGCCGTTAAAAAGGTAATACACAGGCAGCTTTCTTTCTTTTTATTACTGCGCTGAAATCCGTTAGCGTTTGTTCAATTACTTCCGACTTTTCATCGTGACAGGTTAAACATGCCCCAACCGTCAGCATTTTTTTCTGCCGGCTTACCGTTAACGGAACCACGTTGGTACGGGTGGAAACTTTTCCGGTACGACTTCCCAAAAAGGGTATCCAGGCATCTTCGGGTAAGCCGTCGTTTTCGTTGGAAGTATAAAAGGGTTCGAAATGCCATTTTCCTTTGTTACCGGTTACTTTATATGTTAACGTTCCTTTTCCGTATCCCAAAGCCAGCGGGTTGTTGTGACACGATTTACAACTACGGCCCCGTGTAACGGTTGTATGAGGAGCGGCAGGAGCAAACAGACGGTGGAAAACAAGTGAATCGGGCAAATGTTTATCATAGCTGTGCAAATCGATGGTGAGTACCATGCCCGGAATAACGGGAATGATTTCCCGCTCATTTCCGGCGGTTCTGACCCCTAATGTGGGCGGCAACGAATTATACTCTCCCGTGTATTCAACCCAGCTGCCCCGCTGTTCTCTGTTTAATAACATGTTATAACCGGGCTCCTCAGGGTCGTATTGATTGTGACAGCCGATACAGGTGGGAGCCCAACCGGAGTGGCAGGCCGAACAGCTTACCGCTTTATGAGCATTATCCCGCCGGCAGGTTGTAGCGGGTGGTTTAGCAAAATGAATTTTTCCGCTGTTTTTACCAATTAAAAAAACCGAATCGTTTTTAACAAAAGTATTGATAAGCGGCGTTTTATGCTTTTTGGTTCTTATGAATTTTCTGTTTGTGATATTTCCGAAACGCAAACCTGCAATTACAGCCGATTCACCATCTAACCGTAACGGATTTATCGTATCGGGTGTAACGGTATGGCAATCGGTGCAGGCAACATCCTGCTGATCTTCCTGGTGCTGATAATGTTTTCCGTCACCCATTAACTCATACGAAGTGTGGCAGTCAATACATTCCAAACCCGCTGCATGATGCACATCGTCGGCAACATACCGAAACACTCTGGTACCTTCCACCAGTCTGAAACCTTTTTTACCGGTCACGTCAGCCGGTTTCAGTGTGGTTTCGTGCCAGCCTTCGTAATTGGTAGAAATCCGTCCCGAGCGGCTGTGGCATCCAAAACAATGATCGTTGGTAACCTTTAAGTTAACGGAAGGATGAAATTCGTTATCGGGCAATAACCCCGTTTGTTGATATTCCGCATGCGCTTTTAACGACTGCTCATCGTAGTTAAGATGACAGGCAACACAACCGCCTCCGCGGCTTTCCTCCGTAACGGCTCCTGTAACATGTTTTTCATTACCCAAATGGCAGCGCACACAAAGATTTTTTAAATGCTCGTCGGCAGGCGAATGGTGTAAGCCGGCAGGAGTTGTTATGCCATCGGGGGTATCCTGTTCATTAAAAACAAACCGGTCAACATTAATCATTCCCGAAAGCGTTGCCATGAGTCCTTTGTTTGTCCGTTCAACAATTTCGGGGTGGCACCCGGCAGTGCCGCAGGTGCGCTTTGCATTGGAAAGGTTTCCAGGAATAAGTATCAGGTTTTTATGTGCCGATGTTTTATCTGTAGAAAAGGGGTTTCCGCCATGACACGAAAAACAGCCGGTTGTTTCTGGATTGTGAGATGCCGTAAATCCTTTTACTTTTTTATGGCAAACCATACAGCTTTCCTGCCGTCCGTTTATTGGCGGTGTTTTTAAAATGTCGGCGGCATATTTTGCCGAAGAGATATCTGTTTTGCTAAAATGGTAAGCGCCGAAAACCTGATAATGGTAGTTTTTTTGCCACGGATAAACGGAATGCCAGTTCTCTCCTCTGAAAAACAGACCGTCAATCGTTAACAATCCGTATAATGCCATTAAAATCAACAATATTTTACGCGCGGAAAAATATAACCGGTAAGTTTTTAAACCGGCAACATACACCAAAACAAGAACGCCGGTAATAATAACCAATAACCATTGGGGATGACTAAGCCGGTACAACAGGTTTTGCAATCCGAGGAAATACCAGGGGCCTTTTACCACGGGATGAACATTGTCGTGCAGCGGGGCGCTAAAATAGTAGCCTGCCGCAAACACAATAATCACGGCAAAAACAAATGTTTTCAACTCCGGCCATAGTTTCCGGCTGTGTTCAAAAATAAATATCAACGAAATAATGGAAAAAACCGCTGCATGATTGATGTAGATCAACTGAAGGCTGCCCTGTTGCCCGAAAATGGAAAATGCCAGCAAATTGCCCACAAGCGGTATCTCTCCGGTAAGCTGTTCCGCCAGATGCCGTGCCTGTATGGTGTCGGCATCGCCACGCAGCAAAAAACCGGTAAACATTACCAAAAACAAAACAGGCAATCCCGGCGTTAGCCGCAGCCATATACCCTGTTTTAACCGTACGGCCTGTTTTTTACGGAAATGCTCGTACAGATGCAATAACAACAGCACTAAAAAAAACTGCGAACTGTAATAATGAATGTTTCGCATCCACGAAGCATACGGGTTGGCCAGCAACATTTGTGAAACCGACCGGTAGGGATGGTTAACATCGTAAGGAATCATTAAAACAACCCCCGACAACAGTGCGATGAAGAACATGGCCAGGCTCCACTGTCCCGGGCTTGTTTCTTTTATGTATCGTTTTATGTTATCCAACCCCTTTTTGTTATTTAACAATTATAAATTTTTTCTCTTTGTCGAACGTAAAAGCAACGCGCTCCAACGATTTATATGCAGGCCCTTTCAGCACTTTGCCGTCTTTTGTAAACTCCGAGCCGTGGCAGGGGCAAATAAATTTTCCTTCCCTGAAGGTAGCTATTGCACAACCAAGATGTGTACAGTGTGCCGAAAACATTTTTGTCGTTTCCGATTCATTTACAACAATATAATCTCCCAAAAAATCAACCTCTTTGTTTGGGTTGAAAGGGAATTTCCCGGTTTTCTTTCCGGTAAAGTTCATTTTAACCTTCACCATCTTATCCCACACATACAACGTCCATAACAATGCGGCTGCAGCTACTGTTTTAAAAAAAGTACGTCGTGAAAATATTGCTTTATTCATCCCGTTTGATAAAAAAGCTAAGATACAAAAGAAGATGAAATGGTGCCTGATGATTTGTTTCGATATATATTTTTTCCGGGCATGAAAGAATTAGCATTATTAATGTAATTTTAAAAGTTTTTTAAAGAACCGTTAACCGACATAAAATATTTATGGGCCAGTTTAAGATGCCGCCGATTTCAACCCTTGCCGGGTCAACCTTTATCAACTATTTAAGGGTGTTAAAACAGGGTCGTATTGCTCCTGAATATTATATTAAGGTGGTGTTAACCCTGTTGATAATAATTGTTTCCACGCCGTTTCACTGGTGGGAAAGCATCCTTTTTAAAAGGAGATTATCAAAATTCAGATTTGAAAAACCGCCGCTGTTTATTATAGGACACTGGCGAAGCGGAACCACTTTGCTCCATAACATGCTGTGTGCCGATCCGGAAGCCGGTTATGTAACGACTTATCAGTCGCTTTTTCCCAATAACCTGGGAAGTAAATGGATTTTTAAAACATTTATGAGGATTAACACTCCCGAAAAACGCCCTTCGGATAATGTAAAACTTGATGTTGATTTTCCGCAGGAAGATGAGTTTGCTTTTGGCAATGTACAGCCCAATGCCTATTACAACTTTTTCTATTTCCCCAATGAATACAAAACTTTTTACGAAAAGGCCGTTCATCATAAAAACCTTACGGAGAAGGAGAAAAAGCGATGGTTTAACGAATACGGTAAACTGTTGAAAAAAGCCCTTATCAACAGCAACGGTAAACGTCTTGTTGTGAAGAATCCGGTTAACACGGCCCGTATTAAACATATTTTGAAACTCTGTCCCGACGCAAAATTTCTTTATATCTACCGGAATCCCGTTACGGTTTACCTGTCAACCGAAAAGTTCTTCAGAAATCTGCTGCCGGTACTTTTGCTTCAAAAAGTTGATCCGCTTTTTATGGAGATGCTGATTTTTGATGTTTATAAAAAGCTGGAAGCCGATTATGTACAGCAAAAAGCACTGATACCGGAAGGTAATTTGTATGAATTGAAATATGAAGAGTTTGAAAAGCATCCCGTTAAGGAGATTAAAAGAATTTACAGTGAGTTGTTGCACGAAGATTTTGATAAGGCAAAAGAGTATTTCAACAAATACTTTGAATCGATAAAGGGATACAAAAAAAACAGCTACAAAGTGAACAGGGAATTGTTGGAGAAGATAAGGGCGGAACTTGGTGATTATATGAAAAAATACGGATATGATATTCCGGATGATATTGTAGTTGATTAAGAACAAAGCACCGTCAGGACGGAGAAGTTTACAATCTATTTCTTTTTCGCTTCAAATTTTTTCAACTCCATTTTTCCTTCATCAAGCACTCCGTAGGTAAAATGGGTAATCCAGTCGCCGAGAACAATCAGGGAGGCTTTTTCGTTCAGTTTTGTTAAAATAGGAATGTGCCGGTGGCCAAAAATAAAATAATCGATTTCGGGAAGTTGTTCGGTTTTCCTTAAAGCATATTGATAGAGCATCTCCTTTTCAAGCGGCCGGTCTTTATTAACGGTTTTTTCTTTTGCAATATTGGCCAGGCGGCTCCGGTGCGAAAAGAAGAGCCCCATGGCAGTTCCCAAATCGGGATGCAGCCATTTGAACAAAAACTGATTGGGTTTAAAGGCAAACACCTTTTTCAGGAATTTATATCCGTAATCGCCCGGCCCCAGTCCGTCGCCATGGGCCAGAAATAATTTTTTTCCGTGATATTCAACCACTTCGGCATGACGGTGAATTTGTATTCCCGCCTCCTTATGCAAATAGCCAAATGCCCATACATCGTGGTTGCCCCTGAAAATATGTATGGGTATTCCGCTGTCGGTCATTTCCGCCAGCTTTCCAAGCAGTCTTACATAACCTTTGGGAACCACCTGTTTATATTCGAACCAAAAATCGAAAATATCACCCATCAGATAAATGGCTTCCGCATCGGCCCTGATGGTTTCAAGCCATCTTACCAGCATTTTTTCTCTAATCAGACTACTGTCGTGATCGGGAATGCCGAGATGAAAATCGGAAGCAAAATATACTTTTTTCGGTTTCAAGGATCGGGTGTTAATTTGAAATACGGCACTTATACTTCCTTAACCAAAGCGGTTACAATTTGTTTAATCTTTCCGGCGGCATGTTCGGCGGCATCCAGCACCTCTTCGTGCGAAACTTCAACAATTTTACCTTCCACGCCAAGATCGGAAATTACCGAAACGGCAAACACCGGAAGGCCCATGTGGCGGGCAACAATAACTTCAGGAACGGTTGACATACCCACTGCATCGCCCCCGATTTTGTTGATGTAAAAATATTCGTGCGGGGTTTCGTAGCTGGGGCCGGTCATGCCGGCATATACGCCGGTACGATACCTGATGTTCAGATGACGGGCAATCTTTTTAGCTTTCCCCAGCAACTCCTTGCTATAGGCTTCGCTCATATCGGGAAAGCGGGGCCCCAGTTCATCGATATTGGCACCGATAAGCGGATTGGGCATTAAGTTGATATGATCGGTAATGAACATAATGTCGCCTATTTCAAACTCCGGGTTTACACCGCCGCTTGCATTGGAAACAAAAAGAGACTTTATACCCAAAAGTTTAAAAACCTTAACGGGAAAAGTTACCTGTTGCATGGTGTAACCTTCGTAATAGTGAAACCTCCCTTTCATGGCAACCACATCCACTCCGTTCAGCCTGCCAAACAAAAGTTGTCCTTTATGACCCGAAACGGTAGATACCGGAAAGTTGGGAATATCGTGGTAATCGAGGGTGACCTCCGTTTCGATATCTTCCACCAGACCGCCAAGGCCCGAGCCCAGAATAATGCCGACACGCGGCTGCGTACTAATCCTGCTTTTTATAAATTCAACGGTTTCTTTTATTTCTTTTAACATAATCTAAAATTTGCTGATTAAATAACGCTGTATCCGGTTTGTGTATCTTCATCTCAACCGGTATGTAGTAAAGCGGTTTGTCTTTAAAGCGGCTAAAATACGGAGTTTTTACGAGTCGCATGATATCTTTTTCGGTGGTAACAATAATTTTGTTTCGTGTAAAGTGGTTGTCAAAAGTTTTCAGGATATTATCAATATCACTGTTTTTAAACCGGTGATGATCCATAAATTCGATGGTTTCCAGCTCGTTACATCTCGAAATCAAATAATCCTGTAACGGCCACGGATTGGCAATTCCAGTAAATAATACAATAACCGAAGGCCGTTTTTTTACTTCCGGCAATTCCAGTCCCGGTGCCGGTTTGTAATCACCGTAATCAATAAATGAGAAAAAGATTTTTTGATGCGGCAACGGTTTAATCATTTTTTCGATACCTCTTCTCAAAATCGGCGACATCACAATATCGGTTTTGGTAACCACAATAATATCGGCCCGTTTGGCCTGCGATTTCAAATCGCGCAAACGGCCTACAGGTAAAAGATGATCCGCCGGATAAAGGTTGTAAAAATCGGTTAATAAAATATTCAAACCGGGTTTTACATATCGGTGCTGAAACGAGTCGTCCAGTAAAACAACATCAAGTTTGTTATCGTTTTGAATCAGGTTATCAATGCCTTCTCTGCGGTTTTCGTCCACGGCAACCGTTATGTGCTGACCAAACTTTTTGTAAAACTGCATGGGCTCATCCCCAATATCTTTTCCCGACGAATATTGGTCGGCCAGCAAAAACCCCTTTGTTTTTCTTCCGTAACCCCTGCTTAGGGTTGCCGTTTTATATGAATCGTTCAGTAAACGAATTAAATACTCAATCATAGGTGTTTTGCCCGTACCGCCTACCGTAAGGTTCCCAACTCCGATAACAGGAATATCGTATTCCTTCGACGGCAATATCCCTTTATCAAAAAGCTTGTGTCTGATAAAAATTATTAAACCGTAAATTAAAGCAAAGGGGTATAAAGCGTACCGGAATACTTTCATACCGTAAAAATAGAAAGGAAATGTTAATTTAGCACCAAATTCTCCTAATTTTTATTTAATATAAGATGACAATAAAGGATATAACGGCTGTTTTGGAAAAATTTGCACCGCTGTCAGTACAGGAATCGTACGACAATGCGGGGCTTTTAATTGGAAATCCGCAACAGCAAATTCAAAGTGCTTTAATTACACTTGATGTTACCGAAGAGGTAATGGACGAAGCCATAAAAAACGGACACAAACTTATTATTGCCCACCACCCGGTAATTTTTAAAGGACTAAAAAAGATAACCGGAAAAACCCTTACCGAAAAAATAGTTATCAAAGCCATTAAAAACGATATAGCTCTTTACGCCATTCATACCAATATCGACGGGATGGCAAAAGGTGTTAATGCCAAACTGGGCGAAAAACTCGGATTGAAAAACTTAAAAATTCTGGCTCCCGGAGGATCCTCGCTAAAAAAGATTGTGGTTTTTTGTCCTGTTGACCATGCCGAAACCGTACGAAAAAGCATGTTTGATGCCGGGGCGGGAAATATAGGTAATTACGATAATTGCAGCTTTAACACAACCGGCGAAGGAAGCTTTCGTGCCGGCGAAAACACCAACCCGTATGTGGGGGAGAAGGGAAAAACTCATTTTGAAAAAGAGGTTAAAATAGAAACGGTTGTCCCCTCCTTCAGACTTCAACATGTAATTTCGGCTATGTTATCGGCTCACCCTTACGAAGAGGTAGCCTACGATGTTTATCCTTTGGATAATGTTTACGAAGGAACCGGTGCCGGCATGATCGGCGAACTTGAAAATGAACTGCCGGTTACCGACTATCTTAAAAAAGTAAAAAAAGTACTGGGGGCGCAGGCAATAAAATACAACACTCCTGTTGAGCGCCCCGTTAAAAAAGTAGCCTTTTGCGGAGGATCGGGCAGTTTCCTTATTCACAACGCATTCAGTGCCGGAGCCGATCTTTTCATAACCGCCGACATTAAATATCACGACTTTTTCGAGCATCTTAAGGAGATGACATTGGTGGATGCCGGACATTATGAAACGGAACAATTCACAAAAGAGCTTTTGTATGAAATTATTAAGGAAAATTTTGCTAATTTTGCACTCCAAATTTCAGAAACAACCACTAATCCGGTTTCGTTTTTATAAAAAACTGAAAACAAAGTTGATATGACAAGTAAAAAAGCAAAAGCAGGTGAAGAGAAAGATGTAAGCGTTGAACAAAAGCTGGTAGCTCTCTACTCTTTACAGCAGATAGACTCTCAAATAGACAAAATCAGAATCATTCGCGGTGAGCTTCCGCTGGAAGTGCAGGACCTTGAAGATGAAATTGCAGGTCTTGAAACCCGTATTGCAAAATTCAACGAAGAGATTGCATCCCTCAACACCTCGATCGGTGAAAAAGAGAACGCCATCTCCGAAAGCAATGCGCTGATAAAAAGATATGAAGAACAACTGCTGAATGTTCGTAACAATCGCGAGTATGATGCACTGTCAAAAGAAGTTGAGTTTCAAAAACTGGAAATCGAACTTCAGGAAAAGAGAATCAAAGAGGCAAAACACCGTATAGAACTGCTGGAAGCCGAAGTTGCCGAAGCACAAGCCAAACTTGATGAACGTACACAGGATTTAACGGCAAAAAAAGACGAACTGGACGGCATCATCGAAGAAACCAAAAAGGAAGAGGTTGAACTTCAGAAAAAGTCGGAGTCAAACGAAAAATTTATCGAAGAACGTTTGCTTACAGCCTATAAACGTATCCGTAAAAATGCACGTAACGGACTGGCCGTTGTTCAGATTGAACGCGATGCCTGCGGTGGTTGCTTTAACAAAATTCCGCCCCAGCACCAGTTAGACATCAAGCTTCACAAAAAAATTATTGTTTGCGAATATTGCGGCCGTATTCTTGTCGACAGCGATATTGCCGAAAAAGTAGCCAACCAGTAGTTACCGGACAAAACAGAAAACAAAGAGGAATGCCAAAAGGGTGTTCCTTTTTTTTTAATAAAATACCCCCACCCATAACTCTTAACCCATAACTCTTAACCCTTAACTCCTAACCCCCAACCCCTAACCCTTAACCCCCAACTCAAATCTCTCGTATAAAGAAAATATTTTATCTATTTTTGAAAATGGCTATCTTGCCTGCTGTTTCCAAACCGCCACAATACATGTAATATGCCATTAAGAGCCCTGCCTTTTTTTATCTACCTGATACTTTTTTCCGGTTTTTTATCACCGGCACAATCGGTAGTGGTAAATGACCGTTGCCGGCAGGCATATTCCCAAATTATTGCTCTGCGTTTTGATGATGCAAATAAACTTATTGCAGAAGAAAAAAAGGAAAACCCCGACAATCTGTTTACCGTTTATCTTGAAAACCATATCGATTTCCTTACGCTTTTTATTGATGAAAACGAATCCCTTTTCAACAGGATTGAAGAAAGGGAAGACGAAAGACTTGACAAACTGGATAAATTACCGGATAGCGAACCTTACAAAAACTATTTAAAAGCCAATATCAGATTGCAATGGGCTGTTGCGGGGTTGAAGTTCCAAAACTATTTTACTTCGGCACTGGATATACGAAGAAGCTATCTGCTTATTGAAAAAAACAGACTCCTCTTTCCCGATTTCGAGCCGCAGTTAATCACGCAGGGTGTACTCCATATAATAATAGGTATGGTGCCCGACCGCTATCACTGGATATTATCGCTGATTTCTATGGAAGGAACCGTTCCGCAGGGTGAAAATGAACTTTATAATGCCTTGTCGGTTGTTCAAAGCAATGCCGCCCTTAACTATTTACAACCCGAAATACTGTTTTATCTTGGTTTTATGGAGATGAACCTTGGACTTGACGAGTCGAAAAAAGAGCAGCTGATGGAACAGTTAACCCCGTTTGTTAATCATAACCTGATGCTGGCATTTCTTAAAGTAAACATGCTGGCACGATCGGCACGTAACGATGATGCCCTGAAACTGCTTAATGAAATTACACAATGGAAAGGTTATCACCCCTTTTACTATCTTTTTTATTTAAAAGGTGAATACCGGTTGCGAAAATTGGATAGAAATGCCATTGAAGATTACCGCCGTTTTATTGACGGATTTCAGGGTAAGAATTTTATTAAAGATGCCTGGCGAAAATCGGGTTGGTGCTATTTGTTACAAGGCAATACCGAAGCTTACAACAAGACAATGAAAAAAGTTTTATCCACAGGCGAACTAAATGTTGATGCGGACAAAGAAGCCGAAAAAGAGGCAAATTCCGGAAAAGTGCCAAACATTGTTCTGTTAAAAGCACGCCTGCTTTTTGACGGCGGGTATTATTCAAAAGCCCGCAACATATTAATGTCGGCCGATACAGCACTGCTTGCATCCGACGAAAAAACCGAACGACTCTACCGTTTGGGGCGTGTTGAACAAAAATCGGGAAACCACGATTTGGCCAAAGCCTTTTTGATAAAAACCGTCGAAAGCGGAAAAAACTCCAGACGCTATTTTGCCGGTAATGCCGCACTACAACTGGGAATTATGTTTGAAGAAGAAAATAATTTTCCGCAGGCATTAAAATATTACAACCTCTGTCGAAGTCTTGATTTCGACGAGTACGAAACCAGTATTAAAGAAAAAGCAAAGCAGGGAATCCAACGAATCGAAGACAAAAAATATCATTAGTACAATATCTTTTTTAAAATATTTTAATAACTATTCTTGCTTATTTAATATTTTTATCCTTACTTTACTCCTTCTTTTAAGAATGTGCGTTAATAATTAAAAAAATATTTTTTGGTTAACTCTAAAAAAGATACAAAAAAGCAGCTGCAAAAAAACGAGATTGTTAAGTTGCTGTATGTGAACAAAGCCCTTACAAATGCAAATTTGGTTAAGGAAACCGGTTTGAGTTTACCTACCATCACGCAGCTTCTGGCCGAACTGTCGGAAGAAAAGTATATTGAAATAATGGGTTCGGCAAGTTCAAGCGGTGGCAGAAAACCAAATTTAGTCGGTCTCACGGAAGATGCTTTTTATTTTATTTCGGTAGCCATGGAGCGTTACTCCGTTAAGTTAGCGCTTATAAACAGTAAAAACGTAAACGTTACCGGAACCCGTCAGTTTGTAATCGATCTTAATGATAAAAACGCTACTGTTGATATTGTTTCGTCCGAGATTAACAAATTTGTAAAGGAGCTAAAAATCAATAACGACCGGCTGAAAGGAGTGGGCATAAGTTTACCCGGATTAACCAACTCCGACAAAGGGGTTAATCTTAATTTTCTGAATTTCGGCGATATTGCGTTATCGGAAATCTTAAAAAAGCGAATCGGCCTGCCCGTTTATATTATCAACGATGCCAAATCGCGTGCACTGGCCGAATTGCGATTTGGAAAAGCAAAAAACACAAACAATACGCTTGTTATATATATAGGATGGGGTTTGGGAACAGGACTTATCTTAGACGGAAAACTTTATAACGGCAGCTCTGGATTTTCGGGAGAGTTCAGCCACATTCCGGTTATCGAAAACGGAATTATGTGCCGTTGCGGCAAGCGGGGCTGTTTGGAAACGGTTGCTTCGGGGAACACTTTAAGCCGGCTGGCCATCGAAGGAATTGCAAAGGGTGAGAATACCGATATAACAAGGTTAACGGGCAAAAATCCTAAAACCATCCATTACATGACCATTGTTGAGTCGGCATTAAAAGGCGATTCGTTTTCCATTGATATTTTAGCGGAAGTAGGAGCGGAGCTGGGCAGGGGTATTGCCATGCTGGTACAAATACTCAATCCCGAGCTTATCTTGTTCGGCGGGCAAATGCTCAAAGCCGGACACTTTTTAACCATTCCCATCGAACATTCATTAAATAAATATTGCTTAAACGATCTGCGAAACTCTTACCGTATCGAGATTTCAGATATGGGAGAATCGGCCAGCCTGTTGGGGCCGGTAATTAATGCAGTTGAAAGACATTTTTCAAACCCAAATAATATTATTAATTAACAGAAACCAAGCTTATGAAAAAATCATTACTAGTAATGCTCCTGTTTATTTTGGGAAGTGCCGGTGCACTTTTTGCCCAAAATGTAATTACAGGAGTAGTTACGTCAGGAGAAGACGGCACAACCATGCCGGGCGTTAACGTTGTTGTAAGAGGAACAACAACAGGTACTACAACCGATATGGACGGTAAGTACAAAATTACCGTACCCCGCGATGCGAAAACCCTTGAGTTTTCGTTTATCGGTTTCAATACCCTTGCGGTTGATATCAACGGAAAAAATGTTATTGATGTTGTTATGCAACCCGGTAACCTTAATCTTGATGAAGTTGTTGTTACCGCGCTGGGTATCTCAAAAGAAAAGAAATCGCTGGCCTATTCAACCCAGCAGGTTAATACCGAAGAGATTACGGCCATTAAGTCGGTAAACCCCATCAATGCCCTTAACGGTAAGGTGGCAGGTATGACCATTAACAAAAGTGCTTCGGGTACAGGCGGATCAACCCGTATTACATTACGTGGTAACAAATCAACCCGTAACAATCAGCCGTTGTATGTTGTGGACGGTGTTCCTATGTTGAACTATACCCCCCAACAACCGGGAAGTACCTGGGGAGGCTCCAATGCCGACGGCTCACCGGGTGTTGACGGAGGAGATGCCATTTCAAACCTTAACCCCGATGATATCGAAAGTATTTCGGTTTTAAAAGGTGCTACCGCTGCCGCTTTGTACGGTAGTCAGGCCGCAAACGGTGTAATTATGATTACCACCAAAAAAGGTAAAGAAGGTGTTGCCGATATCAATTTTTCGTCAAACTTTACTTTTGAAAACCCGATTACCATCCCCGATATGCAATACTCTTACGGACAAACATCCGATGGTGCACTCGACAGCTGGGGCGATAAACTGGGTACGGAAGCTCCCGATCATGTTAAGGATTTTTATCAGACCGGAACCACATGGATTAACTCCCTTTCGTTTAGTGGCGGAAACCAAAAAGCACAAACCTATGTTTCGTATGCCAATACCACTTCAAAAGGTATCGTGCCCGAAAATAAGTTCGACCGCCATAACTTCGACTTAAAAGAAACGGCAAGCTTTTTCGACGGTATTGTTAACGTTACTGGTGCCGTTAATTATCTGCATCAAAAAACCAACAACCGGCCTGTAACGGGATTGTACTGGAACCCCTTAACAGGATTGTACCTGTTCCCCAGAGGAATGGATTTTAACTATTACAAAGAGAATTACGAAGTTTGGGATCCCAACAGATTCCTCAATGCGCAGAACTGGTTTGCCGACAGCGACAAACAGCAAAACCCCTATTGGATTATTAATCGTAACCCGATGACCTCTGTTCGCGACCGTGTTTATACCATGGCAAGCATCGATGTAAGACTGGCTAAAAACCTTAAAATCATTGGCCGGGGTAACATTGATAAATCGTGGGATACTTACGAATTAAAAGCCTATGCAACCACACAGGGAACATTGGCTACCGAAAACGGACGTTATATTTTGAACAATACAAACGGCAGCCAGTACTACGGCGAACTGTTGTTAAACTATGATTACCATAGTACCGACTGGTATGTTTCGGCTTATTTGGGAACCTCCATCAGGGATGAACGCATTTATACCGAATATTTCGACCCGTTCCCCGGAAAACTGGGTATTGCCAATGTATTCCAGCTTCAAAACTTTGTTCAGCCGGGCATTAACATGAAACAGTCTTTATACAGAAGACAGTTGCAGTCGGTTTACGGAAGTGCACAGTTCGGATGGAAAAGCATGTTGTATATTGATGTTTCGGGACGTAACGACTGGTCGTCAACCCTGCCCGATCAATCATATTTTTACCCTTCGGTAGGTGCTTCGTTTATTCTTTCGGAAGTTTTAAAAGCCGATTGGCTCAATTTCCTGAAAGTGAGAGCTTCGTATGCCGTTGTGGGTAACGATGTAAGCCCTTACGTTGCAAACATGATTCCGTTTTACTCAAATAAAGGAACCGGAGAACCGGTAACACTGGGCCTTAACGACGGAACCGAACTTGTTCCCGAAAAATCAAAATCGTGGGAAATAGGTGTTGATTTCAGAACCTGGAACGGCAGGTTAAATCTCGACTTTACCTATTATAACTCCATTACCGAAAATCAGTTTGTTCAAATCAGCGCACCGCAAGGCAGCGGATTCCTGTACTATCTTGTAAATGCCGGTAGAATTAAAAACAATGGTGTGGAAGCCATGCTGGAAGTGGTTCCTGTTGAAACCAAAAAAGTAAGATGGTCGGCCATGTTCAACTTCACGAAAAACGTGAATACGGTTGATGAACTTCACGAAAAACTGGACGGTGTTTATTACATTACTCCCAACGACGTAAACAACTACGCAATGGTAATATCGGAAGGCGGTTCGTTTGGCGATATTTACGGAAAACGTTTTAAAAGAGACAGCCAGGGCAGAATTGTTGTTGATGCCGATGGAAAACCCATGGCGGAAGAAGGCGGACTGGGTTATGTAGGTAACCCGAATCCCGACTTTATGCTTGGATTTAACAACGTGGTTACCGTAGGTAATTTTACTTTCAGAGCATTGATTGACGGTCGTTTTGGCGGCGAGGTAATGTCGATTACCCAGGCCATGAACGATAAATACGGTGTGTCGCTGGTTACCGCTGATGACCGTGATAACGGCGGTGTGGAAATTGATGCCGTTTACGAAGACGGAACTCCTGTTTCCGGAAAACTTGATGCCCATAATTTCTATAATACGGTGGGCGGTCGCGACGGTATTACCGAATACTATGTTTACGATGCCACCAACGTACGTTTACGCGAGTTCTCGGCAGGTTACAACTTTAAACTTAACTCAAAAGTGGTTAAAAATTTAAGGTTGTCATTTGTTGCAAGAAACCTCTTCTTTTTCTATCTGGATGCTCCATACGATCCTGACGTAGCCATGGCAACCAATGTGGGACTCCAGGGTGTAGATGCTTACAGTATCCCTTCAACCAGAAGTTTCGGACTCAACTTGTCTGTTAAATTTTAGTTAATCATTGAAAAAACAATCGAATATGAAAAAAATATATAAATATGGTTTTGGTTCGCTTTTGGTAGTGCTCTCGCTGGGCTTACTGTTTCAAAGCTGTACCAAAAATTTTGAAGATATTAATACCGACCCCTACAAGGTAACGGAAGAGCAGTTAAGTGCCGACTTTAAAATTGTAGGCGACCCCATGAAAACCGCTTTGCAAAACATTTATGTTTTTAATCCGGTTTGGGTATTTCAGTTGCAGCAAAACCTTATCGGTGATGTTTATTCGGGTTATATGATGCCGCCTACCCCGTTTCGCGGTAACATCAACAACATGACCTATTTTCTTGTTAACGGATGGAACCAGTTTCCGTGGATTTATGCGTACGACAAGGTGATGGCTTCAACGGCCATTGTAAATAAATACGGTCAGAATTTCCCCGATTTTATTGCATGGTCTAAAATAGTTAAGGTTGAAGCAATGCACCGCCTGAGCGATATTTACGGACCGATTATTTACACCCATTACGGTCAGGTTAACGACGACGGAAGCATTGACTACGACTGCCAAAAAGATGTTTACGATGCGTTTTTTAAAGACCTTGATGATGCAATTAACGCCTTAATGCCTTATGCCGACGGCGATTCGATTGCCCGCTTTACCAATTTCGATTTGGCTTACGGCGGAAGCTATGCACAATGGATTAAATTTGCCAATTCGTTGCGTTTACGTTTGGCAATACGTGTTTCAAATGTTGACCCTGCACTGGCAAAAACAGAGGCTGAAAAATCCATTAGCAACCCCTATGGTGTTATGACCGATAACAGCGATAATTTTATGGTTTACAGTGCGCTGGGCTATGCTCACCCCTTAAATACCATCAACAACGCATGGAACGACATTCGTATGAATGCCAATATGGAGTCGATATTAAAAGGTTACAACGATCCGCGTATTGATAAATATTTCCAGCCTTCCGTTGCTTTTGCAGGAGAATATCACGGTATTCGCGAAGGGATTGACATTGCTGCCAAATCGGAGTACGAAGGCTTTTCAAAACTGGTTGATTTCGGCGATGTTCAGCTAATGACCTGTGCCGAAGTTTACTTCCTCAGAGCCGAAGGAGCATTGCGCGGCTGGAATATGGGCGGAACAGCTCAGGATTTCTACGAAACCGGTATTACCAAATCGTTTGAACAACACGGATGCGCCGGTGCCGATACCTATGTAAATGACGACGCATCTGTTCCTGCCGATTACAACGATCCGGTTCATCCCGAAAACAGTCTTGCAGCTGTTGAAACAGCAACCATTAAATGGGACGAAGGTGCCGATTTTGAAACCAAACTTGACAAAATTATCACCCAGAAATGGATTGCCATGTACCCCGACGGACAGGAAGCATGGTCGGAGTTCAGAAGAACCGGCTATCCTAAACAGTTCCCCATGAACATTAACAATAGTGGCGGAACCATTCCCGAAGGAACTTTTGTAAAAAGAATCAACTTTGTAGAACCTGAATATCAAACAAACGGCAGTGCCGTTGAAAAAGCCATTCAGTGTCTTGGAGGTCCTGACACAGGCGGAACACCTTTATGGTGGGATGTTGACAATAAGTAATTATTTTTTGGTTAGTGATTACGAGGCTGCCCAACGCTTTTAAGCAGGGCAGCCTCTTTTTTAAATTAATATCGCGTGCTAAACCGTTAATAAATTGATAAAATGATTGATAATGTAAATTTTTCTTCCGTCGAAAAGGTTTTTTACCAAAACTCCGGAATGAAAACCATGCAAACACGCATGCCCTATATAATGGTTGACAATTTCCCGCAGCTGGGGCTTTTTACCGCTTTACGCTTTATTGAGTGGATTGCCGAAAACCCCGAAGGTGTAATTAGTTTGCCAACCGGCAAAACCCCTGAACATTTTATTAAATGGACACAATTTTTTTTGAATAACTGGGAAGATAAAAAAACACGCGAAATTTTTGATCAGCACGGTATCGCTCATTTGTCAAAACCCGAAACAAAAGGGTTGAACTTTGTTCAAATAGATGAATTTTATCCTATCCATTCGTGGCAGCACAACAGTTTTTATCACTATGTGAACAATTTTTATATCGATGGCTTTAAACTTGACAGGGATAAAGCACTTTTAATAAATTCCGACGACATACCCCTGTCGGGCGGTAAGTCGTTTACTGAAATATTTCCCGATCTTAAAATTGACCTCTCCCTTCGTTTTCGCGAACCGCAAAACAGTTTTGAACGAAAACAACAGGAATCGATCTATCTGATCGACCGCTGGTGTTCCGATTACGAAAACAAGATACGTGATAAAGGAGGGATCGGATTTTTCCTTGGAGGCATCGGCCCCGACGGTCATATTGCCTTTAATACCCGCGGTTCCGACCATTACTCAAACACAAGACTTACCGCAACCAATTTTGAAACCCAGGCAGTGGCCGCCGGCGATCTTGGCGGCATTGATGTTTCGCGCAACCGGCTGGTAATAACCATTGGTCTCGAAACCATAACTTATAACAAAGATGCCGTTGCCATTATTATTGCCGCCGGTGAAGCCAAAGCCGACGTGGTAAAAAATGCCCTCGAAAAAGAACCGTCAAATCTTTATCCGGCCTCTGCATTGCATAAACTGCCCAATGCAAGGTTTTATATAACCAAGGGAGCAGCAGTTGGTTTAAAAGACTCCGTCGACCGCTACTACACTACCGGCCAATGGACTTTTGAAAAAACCGAACGGGCTATCCTTGACCTTTGTGTTACATTAGAAAAATACGGACACCATATTACCGAAGAGGATCTGAAAAACAATCCCTACACCAAACTTATTCCCAATGTAGGTGTCGATACGGTAACCCGGGTAATAAACTCCGTTAAACATAAACTTGAGGCGGGAATGGCCCGTCGTCAGAACGAAATATTTTATCATACGGGCCCGCATCACGACGATATTATGCTGGGACTGATGCCCCACATCAGTCATCAGTTGCGCGAAGCATCCAACCGGTTTCATTTTACGGTACTCACCTCCGGTTTTACGGCGGTTACCAATCATTTTATGATTGAAACCCTGAAAAACACTTTGTATTTTTTAATGAAAGACCAAATCCAGATGGTTCATTTTCCCGACTTCTACAGCGAAGGGTATGCCAAAAAAAGGGATAAAGATGTTTATCATTACCTGAACAAAGTTGCCGCCGGCGAACCCATGGAACGGGCAAGAGGCTTAAGTCATCGTGTGGTCCGTAATCTGGTGGAGGTGTATGGCGTTAAGCATACCAACGAGCTGAAAGAGCGAATCCACGAAGTGATACACAAACTGGAGAACAGTTACGACGGAGAAAAAAATCCGCCGGACATACAAAAACTCAAAGGAATGATCCGTGAGTTTGAAGAAGAACTGGTATGGGCTCATTTCGGTGTGCAGGTTAAAAATGTAAATCATCTGCGTTTGGGGTTTTATACCGGTGATATTTTTACCGAACAACCCGAAAGAAACAGGGATGTTATCCCCATACTGGATGAACTGCGTAAATATCAGCCCACAACCATAACGCTTGCTTTCGACCCCGAAGGCAGCGGTCCCGATACCCATTACAAAGTGTTGCAGGCCATTGCCGAAGCGGTAAGGCTTTGGGGTAAAGAAAAAGACCTGAGCAATCTGAGAATTATCGGTTACCGGAATGTGTGGTTTAAATTTCATCCTGCCGAAGCCACTCATTTTGTTCCGGTTTCACTCAACTCGCTTTCGGTACTCGACAGTGCTTTTACCGATTGCTACCTGAGCCAGGTACAGGCACCTTTCCCCAGTTACATGCTTGACGGGAAATTCAGTACACTGGCCGAAAAGATATGGATAGGGCAGCTTAAAAACATTCAGTTGTTATTGGGGAAAAATTTCTTTTATGAGAACGAAAGTCCCCGCCTGCGGGCTACCCACGGTATGCTTTTCTTTAAGGAGATGAACGTGGAAACATTTTTGAAGCATGCCCGCGAACTGGAAAAATCGATGGAAGGAGCTTTGGGGTAACGCCATTGAATTTAATCAGTTACCCTGATAAGTGCTGTTTTGCCTGCCGGCAAATCAAACCAAAAAACAAGATCGTCATCTACCTGTTTTTGAAAGGGTTTTAATCCGTTTACCAAAACAAACCGGGCTTTAACCGCAAACGAAAGCCCCTTAATAATACGGCCGGAGTTGTTGGTAATTTTTATTCGCCCGTCGGGAAGTACGGTGTATGAAACATTTTCGACGGACAGCCTGTAATTAATAAAATCTTCGACGGTGGTAACATTTAAAACGCCCTTATCTCTTAAACGGGCCATACGGCCAAGGGTACGGTTAAATCCGTCCATTGCTGCAATGGTGCTGTCGGATGCAAATTTCCAAAAACCTTTTCCCGGTAAAGTCCATGCCGGATAGCAATGATTTATCTCAACGCCCCAGTCGGAAACAAACAAATTCAGCTGGTGTTTTGAAAAATAGTAATCCCACAACCCCTCCGTTTCAATGTAAAGTACACTATAAGTGGGCCAATGATAAAAACCGGCGGTACGTGTGGGATGAAGCCAAAAATCGGGTTCGGGCATAAAATCGCCAAAACCCCTGTAAAAATTTTCGATGGAACCAAAAAACCCCCAGTTCTTAAAGGCTTCAAAATCTTCATACCAGGGATTCCAAAAATATTTAATTCCGTATTTTTTCCATAAATCCGACGCAAAATTATCAACCCCCGAACAAACAAAATCCTCACGATTGTTTTCGGGCAGGTTATTGTAACCGTGATCAATCCACGTGGGCGAATGAAAATGCTCTTTCATATATTCCAGCGCATCCTGCAATCTTTCGGGGGTTGTTGTGTACTGCTCGGGTGTGTGCAGGCATATTTCGCTGCCTTTTTTGTATATCTGAAACAAAAAATCACGAAAAGAGGTATCGGTTTTTATCGATGACTCCAAAGAGGTGAATAAACCGGCTGAAGCTGTGGTGTTTCTTATGCTGTCGGGGTTATCGTAAAAAACACTTTTGGTAACGGGAATACGGTATTTAACAAATCCTCCCACAGCACTGTCGGCATCGGTTATTTTCTCCGAACCGAAATATGTGGCACGGTGGGTTCTGATATCCCCCCAGTCGGCATGTTCGGTCCATATATAGGCAGCCTCATATCCGGCGGGGTTTTTCATAAAACGCGGCAGATGAACAGGCTTAATACCAACGGTTAATTTAAAAGATGATGTTAATATGTCACCTCTTTTATATATTGATGTTGACCGGTCAATCTTTAAATCAAAAGTGTCGGCATTTAACGGAAACCGTAAGTAGGGGTGGTCTTTTTCGTAATCAATATTAACTACGGCGAGATTTTTTAACCTGTCAAACTGGATGGAAGAGATGTGGGGAGCATGATACAACATTACTGAAACCGTGTCGTTGCCGGCGGTGAATCCCTGCTTATCCAGCCAGTATTCGGTTTTAAACTCACAGATATCCGATTTTCGGTTGGAACGATAAACCTCTTTTAAGGGTACGCCGGTTTTTACAAGCAAAGCATTGCGGAAAACTTCCGTCTCCTTTTTAAATTTTTGTTGCAGACGAACAGATATTTCAGGCGAATCATTGGTACAAATCAACCGGAGGACTGCCTTTTTTGTTTTATCGCCCGTTTTAAATGTTAATATATGGTTGCCGTTTTTTTGGGTTGTTGCTGCATATGCGAATAGCAGTGTTCCGGTGCGTATATCTCCTTTTAGTTTTTCATTAAAAAAAGAAATTACATAAGGAACAATCTCCCTGCCCGAAGTGTCGGTAATGCTGAAACCGGTATTGTCCTGTGTCCAGATTGTATAAAAACCGTTCTCAAATAACTTTTTTCGACCCGAACGGCTGTTTTGTTCCGGCATTGTATCAACATCCGCCAAATACGACGGGTTGCCAACAGGTTCAAACGCGATGCTTAAATCGTCAATATAAATGTTGCTCTTTCTGCCGGCATTCCAAAGATAGGTTTTCAATTTCCCCGACTTTGTGAGGTTTGCGGGAACCTTAACGGTATCGGCAAAACCGAACCACCGGTTTTCGGTAGTAATCAGTTTTGACAGCGGAACACCTTTCCAAAATGCAGTTTCGCCTTTGTTTTCAATGGTAATTACATAATGTGCATCCGGCGAAATGCTTTCGGCAAGTACATATCCGTTTATTAACAGATTGATGTTTTTATTTTTAACCTCGTCGGGGAAAGCCATTTCCACTCCCAATCCGTATGGCCGGGCCGAATCGGTAACGGAAGCGTACCGGCCCGAGCGGGAAAAAGCACTATCAATGTTAGTGCCTATCCACCTGTCAGGCGAATCGTTCTGTTCCAGATTATTAAAAAAGGTTTGCGAAAAGACATTTTGCCCGCCGGAAACAATAAATACAGCTGTAAACAGTGCGAGCTTTAATATGTTGAGAACAATTTTAATGGTACCGGTTTTTAAGCTAATACTCTTTAACCTGAATTTCATTTCTAAGTACACGGGTGGCAAATACCGCCAGTGCTTCAAAGTCGTTAACCGACGGATAGAGCGCAATGGGTGCAATTTTGCTGATGCGGCGTTTAACATTTTCCAAAAAACGCTCGCTGTCGAATATCAATCCCGTTAGTATGATGGCATCCACCTCCCCTTCGAGTGTGGCATAATGGGAGGCTATCTCTTTGGCAACCTGATACGACAGCGCATACGAAATAAATCTTGCTTTTTCATCGCCTTCGGCAATCAGCCTGTTTATCTTTTGCAAATTATCGGTTCCCAGATAGGCTTTATAACCGCCCTCTTCGCGTATCATTTTTAACACCTCCTCTTTTGAGTGTTCTCCGCTAAAGCAGTATTCCACCAACTGCCCCATGGGAAGGGTTCCGGTGCGGGTTATGGAAAAAGGGCCGCCCCCGTCGAACGCCTGATTAACATCCACCACCCGTCCTTTTTGATGCGCACCAATGGAAATGCCGCCGCTACCGATGTGGCATACGATAAGGTTTAGGTCTTCATATTTCTGGTTACGCGATTTGGCATATTTGCAGGCCACATGTTTGTGATTCAATGCGTGAAAAATCGACTTCCTGTCGAATTCCGGATGGCCGGTAACCCTTGCCACATCCGAAAGTTCGTCAACCACCACGGGATTTACCATATAGGCATTCACACCCAGTTTGCCGGCAATATGAAAAGCAATGATTCCACCCAGATTGGTGGCGTGTATTCCCATTATTCCTGTTTCCAGGTCGCGAACCATATCGTCATTAATATGGTAAACCCCCTGCGAAACCGGTTTTACCAGACCGCTTCGCCCCATTACCATCTCCACATCCGAAAGGTCAATGTTGTTTCTTTCGAGCTCGTTCATAATCAGCTGCATGCGAAAATCACTTTGGTCGGTTACCTTTTTAAAAGGTTTTAACTCCTCTTCCGAATGGCGAATGGTTTTTAAAAAAACAGGCTCATTGTTACGGTAAACGGCAATTTTCGTTTCGTGAACCTCAGGGTAAATGATGAGAATTTTCTTGTTGATCATAACCAAAATATTTATCGGATAAAAATAACAAACATTTGGTTATTACGGTATGTAGTTCAAAAACGTTTTTATTTTTTGTCAACCGTTGTTAAGCCGGTAAAAAATAAAAACACACCCTCTCCCGGTATTTTTTCCGGAATGTGACGGTGTGTTTTTTATCTTTTCAAAGTTTTATAACCTAATAGGCTCTGGCAAACACAACCCTTTGTTGGGAGGGTTCACCTGAATAGATACATTTTCCGGCCTCTTTTTGTCCGTCGATGGGTATCAGGCGAATGGTGGCTTTGGTTTCTTCTTTGATTTTTTGTTCGGTTTCGGGGGTGCCGTCCCAGTGAGCCCATACAAATCCGCCTTTTTCAATTTTTTCCTTAAACTCATCCCAGGTATCAGCTGAAGAGGTAACCTCCTCGCGGAACGAAAGTGCTTTTTGATAAATGTTATCCTGAATTTTATCCAGTAAATGATCAATTTTTTCAGCAATACCTGTCATTTGTAGCACCTCTTTTTCCAGGGTATCCCTACGGGCAACTTCCACCGTACCGTTTTCAAGGTCGCGCGGTCCTATTGCCAGTCGTACCGGAACACCTTTCATCTCCCATTCGGCAAATTTATATCCGGGCTTATAGGTATCTCTGTCGTCAAATTTCACCGAAATACCTTTGGCTTTTAATTCGCTGATAATTTCATCGGCCTTTTCGGTGATGGCTGCCAACTGTTCCGGTTTACGGTAAATGGGCACAATAACAACCTGAATGGGTGCCAGTTTCGGTGGTAATACCAGACCGTTATCATCGCTGTGCGACATAATCAATGCACCAATAAGCCGTGTGGATACTCCCCACGAAGTAGCCCACACATATTCCAGTTTGTTTTCTTTACTCAAAAACTGAACATCAAAAGCTTTGGCAAAATTTTGTCCTAAAAAGTGTGACGTACCGGCCTGAAGTGCTTTGCCGTCCTGCATCATGGCTTCTATGCAATAGGTTTCAACCGCCCCGGCAAAACGCTCGTTTGGCGATTTTACTCCTTTCATTACCGGAACGGCAAGCCAGCCTTCCACAAAGTCGGCATAAACGTTCATCATTCTTTCTGCTTCTTCAACGGCTTCCTGCTCGGTTGCATGAGCGGTATGGCCCTCCTGCCACAAAAACTCGGCAGTGCGCAAAAACAGGCGGGTTCGCATTTCCCATCTCACCACGTTGGCCCACTGGTTAATCAACAGCGGCAAATCGCGATACGACTGTACCCAACGGCTGTAAGTGTCCCAAATGATTGTTTCGGAGGTAGGCCGTACAATTAACTCCTCTTCTAACTTGGCATCAGGGTCAACAATCACTTTACCGGTTTTTTCATCGTTTTTTAAACGATAATGAGTAACCACAGCACACTCTTTGGCAAATCCTTCCACATGATCGGCCTCTTTGCTGAAAAACGATTTGGGGATAAACAACGGAAAATAAGCATTTTGATGTCCTGTATCCTTAAACATTTTATCAAGTACCGATTGCATCTTCTCCCAAATAGCATATCCATATGGTTTAATAACCATTGAGCCGCGTACGGCTGAGTTTTCGGCGAGATCGGCTTTAACCACCAGATCGTTGTACCATTGGGAATAATTTTCGCTCCTTTTTGTAATTTGTTTAGCCATATCCTGTTTTTGGTATAATATTTGCAAATTTTTAACTGAGGCGCAAAAATACGCAATGTTTGTTAATGCACAATACCAAATAATTATGAGAACACTTAAACTTAATATTACAATTGTATCTTTTTTGGCAGCTCTTTTTCTAAGTTCGTGTGCCACTACAGGATATACTCCCGATGATGACGTTTACTATTCGCCCGGCGATCAAACACAACCTGTTCGGGCAAACACCATCACCAAAGAATCCAGACCTGCAAGCGGAACCGTTTATGAAGGTAGTGTTGAACCGGCTCAGGCAAACAGTTCGTACGAAAACCTTACCGCCGAATTAACCGGAGATACGGTTTATCTTGATGATGATGCTTATTATGATATTGAT
The DNA here is from genome assembly GCA_964400655.1 of uncultured Lentimicrobiaceae bacterium. GTDB lineage: Bacteria > Bacteroidota > Bacteroidia > Bacteroidales > F082 > B16-G9. The sequence continues at coordinate 65,996 of CAYNVN010000121.1, read as the reverse complement.
TATGCTTCGCGTTTACGTAAATTTAGCGACGACAACAATGATGACCAGTATTTTGACAATGGCGGTACCACTTACTGTAGTAGTCCCGATGTTTCCGTAAGTTTCGGTTTTGGTTTTGGAATGGGCTACGGTTGGGGATACCCTTCCTATGGTTGGGGCTACCCTTATTACGGCTACCCTTATTATGGCTATCCTTATTACGGTTGGGGAGGAAGCTACTGGCATGGTTATAACAATGGTTACTGGGACGGATATTGGGACGGATATTACGGTTACCCTGGCTATCCTGGCTATCCTGGCTATCCGGGTTACCCCTATTACCCCGATTATGGTTATCGTAATCCGGTACATTACGGTCCGAGGGGTGGCGGACGCGGAAACGGTGGCGGCAGAACCGGCGGTTCCGATGTGCCGGGCGGAGCCCGTTCAGGAGGCATTTCTACTAATACCGGAACAACATCCGGCAGCACACTTGCCGGCAGGAGCGCAAGAGCAAAAGCATCGCAAATTGACAAAGGTAATGCCCGCCAGCGGCCTGCAGGTTCTGTTAGGGTTAACCCGCAGAACAAACCTCAAAGAGCAACCACTTCCCGAAAAGCAAAACCCGCTGCAGAAAAACAACGCATTAGCAAGGGGCAGTCCAAACCTGCCGGTGCAAAAAGGTATGTTAAGCCAACTGTAAACAGGCAACATGTTGCTACACGACAAAGCAATAGTGTTTCTTCAAGAAGCGGCAGAACTTACTCAAAACCACACTCGATTTCTACCGTAAGAAATCCGGCCGGAAACCGTGCACAGGCAAAACCACGATACAGTAAACCGAAAGCTTACCGGAGTTTGCCTTCGCAACAGCCACGTTCGAGCAGGGAGTATGTAAGGCCTGCATCCAGAACAACTGTAAACAGAAACAGCCATACAGCAAGACCTGCTATTACCGGAACAAGAGGGGCTGCTACGGGTAACAGAACAGGGAAGACTGTAAGAACCACCACGCATCGGCGTACTACTACAACACGGAGTGCCGCCAGCCGGACAAAAAGTTACAGTAGTCCCACCCGGACCAGAAGTTCTTCAGGTAGCAGGTCGTACTCCTCACCCTCAAGAAGTTCCGGTTCTTCATCCTTTGGCTCAGGCGGCTTCTCAGGAGGAAGCAGGTCGGGCGGCTCATCAGGAAGTTCACGTGGCGGTGGCGGCGGATACCGTGGCGGACGACGTTAAAACGGCACCACCTTTTCTTAATTAATCTAATTTTTAACTTTCATACAAAACAGCATGAAACGAGTTATCCTCATATCTGTAATAATTGTGTTAGCAACGTCTGCATATTCACAATATGCCAGCGATGCACTAAGGATTTCACAACAATACTATCAGGGAACGGCAAGAAATATGGCAGTGGGAAGTGCTTTCGGTGCTTTGGGGTCCGACCTTTCCACACTAACAACCAATCCGGCCGGACTGGGCCTCTATCGCAAAGACGAATACAGCATTACACCCGAAGTTTTTACACGAAACACATCGGCCCTTTATTACGGAAGTAGTGCCGAAGATACAAGAACCGTTTTTGACCTGAGCAACTTTGGCGTTGTTTCAACGGCAAGACCGGGACATAATGCTGCAGGATTAAAATATATGCAATTTGCCTTTGGTTTTAACAGGCTGAATAATTTCAATACCAACCGGACAATTATCGGTAAAAACGGTGATAACTCCAAACTTGATGTCTTTTTGGAGCAAGCCGACGGTACGTATTACGGCGATATTGAAAATGATAAAAACGGATGGTACTCTTACGATTTAACGCCTGCATGGTGGACGGTGCTTCTTGATACCATTCCGGGATATACGGATTTGTATTATACACCGGTTCCTTTTGCCGGTACTCTTCAAAAGGAAATTGTGGCAAGCAGAGGCTCAACCAATGAGTACGACTTTTCCTTTGGAGCTAATTTTGATGATAAACTCTATTTCGGATTAACCCTTGGCATGCCTTACACAAGGTATTTCAGACAAACAACTTACAGCGAATCGGATGTAATGGATACTATTCCCTATTTTTCTTCATGGTCGATGTATGAATATCTGGAGACTACGGGAATAGGATTCAATGTTAAAGTAGGTTTGATCTACCGGCCAACCGACTGGCTGCGCATTGGAGGGGCCTATCACTCTCCCACATGGTATTCGTTAACCGACAGGTGGTACACCATTTTTAACTCCGATTTGGAATGGAACAGTTTCAGCCATTCCTCTCCCGACGGTTTGTTTGATTATAAACTGCACACTCCGATGCGTTTTATCGGTGATGTTGCCCTTGTTTTTAAGAAATACGGATTTTTTACTTTTGAATATGAGTATGTTGATTATTCGACAGCCAAATTTAAAGCCAACGGGGTTGACTATGCCTCGGGAACCAATGCCGATATCCAAAATTATTACACGGGCACAAGCAATTTTAGAGGCGGTGTTGAAATACGGGCAGGTGTTTTTAGCTTCAGAGGCGGTTATGCACTTTATGCAAGTCCGTATCAAAACAATTTAAACGACGGCCAAAAACAGTATTTTACCGGAGGGATTGGTTATAGTTATAACGGTTTTAGTGTTGATTTTGCTTTTGTGTACGGGAATAAAAAAAGCGATTATTATCTTTATACCTCCGAAAACTTTTATACTGCACCCTCAAAAATCAACGAAAAAGATTATCAGGCTGTTTTAACGCTTAGTTATCGGTATTAAATACCTTTTCCCTGTTTTTATCATAAAAAGAGTGGTCAATGTATTACGGGCACTGACATTACACTTTAGACACTTTTACCTGCTAATCAAACAAACCGATTTTTTTACCCGTTTTGTAAATTTTTTCTATGGTATATTCAATTTCTTCGGTTGAGTGGGTTGCCATCAGCGAGAAACGAAGCAGCGAGTGCTCGGGTGGTACTGCCGGCGAAATAACCGGATTGACAAAAATACCCTCTTCCAGTAACAGTTTTGTTATGTAAAACGTTTTTTCGTTATCGCGGATATAAACCGGAATGATTGGGGTTTCTGAATTACCGATGTCAATGCCGTAATGGTTAAATAGTTTAATGGAAAGGTTGGCGTTTTTCCAAAGGTTGTCAACTATTTCGGGCTGTTCTTCAATTAGTTCCAGTGCGGCAATTACCGATGCCGTTGAAGCCGGTGGCAAACTGGCACTAAAAATAAAACTTCGTGAAACATGGCGCAATACGTTGATTATCTCCTTTGAACCGGCAACAAATCCCCCCACCGTAGCAAGCGATTTGCTAAAAGTTCCGGTAATCATCTCTACTTTATCGGTTACACCGAAGTGATTAGCGGTGCCTTTTCCTCTTTCGCCCAAAACACCCAAGCCATGTGCATCATCAACCAAAATAGAAGCATTATATTTTTCGGCAAGTCTTACCACCTCATCTAAACGGGCAATGTCGCCTTCCATGCTGAAGATGCCATCCAGAATAATCAGCTTAAGAGCATAGTTGTTTTGACGAATCAGTACCTTTTCCAGCGACTCCATGTCGTTGTGCTTGTATTTATATACTTTTCCAAACGACAAACGAGTGCCGTCAATAAGTGAAGCATGATCCTGTTCATCAATGATGATGCAGTCGTTTCGTCCGATAATTCCTGAAATTACACCGAGGTTGGTTTGAAACCCCGTTGAATAGGTAATGGCTTCGTCTTTACCCACAAATTTTGCGAGTTTTTCTTCCAGTTCCAGATGGATATCAAGTGTTCCGTTCAGAAAACGGGAGCCTGCAGTTCCCGATCCGTATTTTTTTATGGCCGCAATGGCCGCTTCTTTAATGCGAGGATGACTGGTTAGTCCCAGATAGTTATTTGAACCAAACATCAACACCTTTTTTCCGTCGATAACCACCTCTTTATCCTGTCCCGACTGAAGTACCCTGAAATAGGGATAAATTCCCGCCTCTTTAACTTTTTGTGGCTCGGTATAGGCAGCGGCTCGCTTTTGTAGTTCGGTCATAAAATAAATTATTTTGTTTTAATAATTGAAAATCAATTAAAAATATCTATCATGGATATTGTTCGAGTTCAAAAATAGCGATTATTTTATTAGTATTGAGAAAATATTAAATTTGGAGGTTGTAATAAAAAATAATTACCATGATAACAGTACAAAAGGTTAATGATAAAAAGGGGATAAAGAAATTTATTGATTTTCCTTACAATCATTATAAAGATGATAAGAATTATGTTCCTGAACTCAGGCTTATGACCAAAGAGACACTGGATAAAAAGAAGAATCCTTTTTTTAAGCATGGTGAAGCAGAGTATTTTATTGCAACTAATGGTAACGGGGAGGTTGTTGGTAGGATAGCGGCCATTACCAATCAGGCCTATGTTGACCACTGGAAAGAGAATTATGGTTTTTTCGGATTTTTTGAATCTGTTGAAGATAAAGAGGTTGCCAAAGCGTTATTTGATACGGCCGTTGCCTGGCTAAAAGATAAAGGGGTGGATGGTATGTACGGCCCCATGAATCCGTCAACCAACGATCCATGTGGTACGTTGGTAGAAGGTTTTGATACACCACCGTTTGTTATGATGACCCACAACAAAGCGTATTACGATAGCCTTTTCCTTGATTACGGACTGGAAAAACGAATGGATTTGTTTGCCTGGTATCTGCGTCATAAGGAGATTCCGGAGCGGATGTTGAGTTTGAGTGCCAAAATTGAGGAACGGCTGAAATCGCAGGGGATCATCATCCGGCAGGTTGATTTTAATAATATGAAGGAGGAAATTCCTAAAATTCGGTACATATACAATGAAGCATGGAAAGATAATTGGGGATTTATTCCCATGACCGTGGAAGAGTTTGATGCTTTGGTAAAAGAGTTAAAAATGATTACTACCCCCGATTTGGTATTTATGGTTGAGGATAACGGAAAACCCGTGGCTTTTTCGGCCACAATACCGAATATTAACGAAATATTTATAAAGATAAGAAACGGTAAACTTTTTCCGTTTAATTTCCTGAAACTTATCAATTTTAAGAAAAAAGTAAAAAGTGTAAGAGTATTAACACTTGGTATTTTGGAGAATTATCGTAAAACCGGTATCGATGCCTGTATGTATGCAAAAACATTTCATAACGGAACCAAAAGAGGCTACTATACGGGAGAAGCAAGCTGGATATTGGAAGATAATATCATGATGAACCGCGCTTTAAAAAATATTAATGCCGAGATGTACAAAAAGTACAGAATCTATCAGTACAAATTTTAGTTGATGATTTTTAAAAGATACTGACGGCGTTAAAACAGCGAAAATTTTACATACCGTTTAGGGTTTTCCCTAATATCTTTTAATAACTTATTTAATTCTTCGGCTGATTTATCCAGTTCGCGGTATAGCGAATCGTTATTCATCAGCATGCCGGCCGTTCCTTGTCCTTCGTTGATTTTAGCAAGAATTTGGTTTAAACTGTTTATGGACGAGTCGGCTTTTTGGATAATGCTTAAAAAATCGGTTTTTGCCAGCGAATCGCTAATGCTTCTGAAGTTGATAATAATTTTACTTAGGTCTTCGCGGTTATCACTTAGCGTACCGGTAAGCGAATCAACATGTGCAAGAATATTGGCCAGTCGGTTTGATTCTACCTCCACAAGGGTGTCAATGTTGCTGGTAGTGTTTGAAAGGTTCCTGAAAGTAGTGGTAATATCTTTGATGCTTGCTTTCAGGTTTTCGGTTGTGTTTTTGTTTAATACGGTGTTAAATGCTGCAATCAGGGTATCAACCGAGCTCATCAATACTTCGGCTTTGGCTTTAAGCGGTGCCACCTGTTTGTTGACCGACTCCATTATGGAGCCTTCTACGCTGGTTAATAAAGTATCGCCGCTTTGGGCAATCTCTTTTGAGTCGCCCAAATGTAATTCAATGGATTTGGAGCCCATCAGGTCGGCACTAAAAATATGTGCAACACTGTTTTTGGGGATGGGGAATTTGCTTTGAATAACCATTTCCACGATAATGTCGCCCGACATATCGGGGGCAAAATAGAGCCTGCTTACCTGTCCCACCTGTAATCCGTTTATATAAACCGGCTTGGCTGCAACCAGGCCGTTTACCATTTTGTATCGGGCAAACAAAAATTCCTGTTTTTTAAACAGGTCGCGTCCTTTAAGAAAGTTGAACCCCCAAACAAATATTACGATGGCCAAAATAAAAGTAAATCCTATTAAATATGGTTTCGATCTTTTCACGATGCCGTTATTTTAAAGTGTAAAGTTAGATAATTTGTTTAAGTGGACTTTATTAAAAAATCAAAAAACAAAAATAGTAATAATCAAAGCCGGTTTTACAACAAGCAGGGTTTGTATCTTCTTTTTACCTTTGATAAATCTATATTTATAAGGTTTGTCAGTTTATTATAGAGAGTGTTAATTCAACCTTTTGCCGTTTTTCATTTTTATAACAAATGCTCCTGTAAATCCTTTTTTACGGAGTTTTGACTGCTGCGCTGCCGCCCGGTTTAACGAGGGGTAATGCCCCGAAGTATATTTGTAAAGTCCGTTATGATAATATACGTCAACCTGCTCAACTCCTTTGAACTTTGAACTTGTTATCGGAATTTTACTCGGTGAAGTGTAAAACTGAACCCTGTATTCAACGGTATGGGTGGTAAGTTTGTTTTTTGTTCCGGATGTTTCGGGTGGTGGCGGCGGGTTTCCGGTATATCGTTTACCGTTTTTCATCAGCACTATCCATGAAGAGTTGTAGCCTTTGTTTTTTAAGGTTTTTCGCCGCGTCTCGGCATCCTGTTGATTGCTAAAATGACCGGATGTGTACTTGTACAAACCATTATGATAATAAACCGACTTTTCGGGAATGGAGCCAAAACGTTTATCGGAAAGCGGAATCTTTTTTGCCGAAGTAAAAAATTGCACCCTGTATTCAATGCCGGAGGTGGCAGGTTTTGGTTTGGGGGATGGTGACGTTTTAGCCGGTTTATCTTTTTTAGCCGTTGTTCTATTTGCAGCACTGCTGCCGGCATTGTTTTCCAGTTCGTAATCGTGTTTGTACGATTTTACCGCACGGTAAATGGCCGAAGCAAGATAGGATTGACCTTTGTCCGACAACAGGAATTTTTCTTCGGTATAGTTACTAAGGTATCCCAGCTCAACCAGTACCGAAGGCATGTAGGTGCCTGCCAGTACCAAAAATCCCGCCTGATGAACACCCCTGTCTTTTCTTCCTGCCCGGTTTTTAAACTGGCTTTGAATTTTTTGTGCCAGCACAAGGCTTTGCTCCTGTTTGTAATCGTTTTGTTTTAACGAAAAGATGATGTATGATTCGGGTGAATTGGGATCAAACCCGTTGTAGTTGTCTTTAGCGTTGTCTTCAAGCAGGATGGCGGCATTTTCGAGCATGGCTACTTTCATGTTGCGGTTGCTTCGTTTGTCGTCGCTTCCCAGTACGTATGTTTCGGCACCATAAGGAGCGTGTGAATTGTTGGAATTGCAATGTATTGAAATAAACAGGTCGGCATTGTTTTTATTGGCTATCTGTCCGCGGGTTTTTAGTTCCACAAACCTGTCCCGGTTACGGGTGTAAATTACCTTAACATCCGGAAGATTGGCTTTGATATACCTCCCTGTTTTCAGGGCCACGGCAAGGGTAATATCTTTTTCACGCGAGTGTTTGCCCAAAGCGCCCGGGTCTCTTCCCCCGTGTCCGGCATCAATAACAATGGTGGTAATCTTTTTCCCTTTGTTATCCGTTGTTTGACCCCATAACAACTCCAAAGAAAAAGTCACCAAAAAGATAATAACAATATATTGCAGCCGTTTCAAATTAATGGTATCAAATTAGAAATTATATTTGCACAAATAAAGGTATTTGCCATTAACAAAAGTAAATCAATCCAATTGACGAAAAGGTCATCTTCAGGTAAATTATTAACATGGCTTTGGTTATTACTAACGATAACCTGGTATGGTAACGGTGTTTCGGCAAAAATGGTGTATGGATTTCCGGAAATTGTTGCCGATACCCTTAATCCTGCCGGAGATACGGCAATCATAAAAAAGGATTCCGTTTTAATTGACAGTACTAATTTTACGCAAACTCACTCCAAAATTGATGCAAAGGTTGAACGAACGGCCACCGACTCCATTGTGCAGGATATTTTAAGTAAAAAGGTTTTTTTGTATGGTAATGCAGAAATTAAATATGAAGATATTGATTTGAAAGCAGCCCGCATTGAGGTTAACTTTAACAATAATACCGTTGTGGCATACGGGGTTATCGATTCAACGGGAAAGCAGCAGGGCAGGCCTGTATTTACACAGGGCGGGCAAACCTTTAAAGCCGATACCATTGAGTATAATTTTGATTCGGGCAAAGGCTATATTTACAGCATCTTTACCGAGGATGCACAGGGGTTTTTGGCCGGAGGACGGGTTAAAAAATTACCTGATAATTCAATCAACCTTCTGCATGGTTCATATACAACCTGTAACCTTGAAGATCATCCCCATTTCAGGTTTAAGTTTAAAAAAGCGAGGGTTATTCCCGATAACAAAATTGTAACGGGGCCTGCCTACATGGAAATAGAAGGTGTGCCAACACCGCTGGCCATACCTTTCGGGATGTTTCCAAACAACAGTCGCCAGCGGTCGGGAATTGTGATTCCAAGTTATGGTGAATCGGCCAATCGCGGGTTTTACCTCGAAGGAGGCGGGTACTATTGGCACATAAACGATTATATGGACCTGAAAATGATTGGCGATATCTATTCAAGAGGAAGCTGGGCCATAAAACCGACTTTTCGTTATAAAAAACGGTATAAATTCAGTGGCTCGTTTGCAGTGCAATATGCGGTTAATATTATAAGCGATAAGTATTCGCCCGACTATCAAAAAAGCAATGACTTCAGAATACGGTGGACGCACTCACAAGATGCAAAGGCCCGCCCTAACAGCAGGTTCAATGCCAATGTTAACATTGTAACCTCCAATTTTATTAAGTATAATTCTGTTGATCTTAACGACTATCTTTCCAACGAGTTCCAGTCGAGCGTTTCATACCAAACCAGCTGGGCAGGTAAATATTATTTAACCGCCAACGGAAGTCACCGGCAAAACACCAAAACTCATGTGGTGCAGATTACTTTGCCGGAGCTTACTTTTAATGTAAATACTTTTTATCCTTTGCGGAAAAAGAACAGAACCGGTAAAAAACGATTCTACGAAGATTTGAGTATCACCTATTCGGTTAACGGGAAAAATGTGGTTAATACCTACGATTCGCTGGTTTTTACCGAGCAGGCTTATCAACGCAATATGCAAAACGGAGTAATACATAAGTTACCTGTCAGACTCCCCGTAAAACTGTTTAAATATTTTACATGGAGTAACTCGCTAACCGTTACCGACAGAATGTATTCGCAACAGGTTGATCAATATTGGGTTAACGATACCATTATTAACGGAAACGATACCATCGTGGGATATGTTGCCAAAGATACCATAGCGGGGTTTAACAATACGTTCGATTTTAACGTAAGCAGCAGCCTTTCCACCAAGGTTTACGGAATGCTGCGATTTAAAAAAGGGCCGTTAAAGGCTGTTCGTCATGTTTTTACGCCCTCCATAACATTTAATTATGTGCCGGATTTCGGAAACTCAACATGGGGATATTACGACTCTTATATTGATGGCGAAGGCGAAGAGCATTCCTATTCAAAGTATCAGGGGTTTTTATATGGTTCGCCGCCTCAGTATAAGTCGGGACAAATAGGTTTTAATTTTGGAAATAACCTGGAAATTAAGGTGAGATCACGCAAAGATACTGTCACAGGTATGAAAAAAATTACCCTGATAAAGAGCTTTACCATTAATGGTAATTATGATCTTGCCAAGGATTCGGTAAATATGTCGTACCTTAGTATGAGTGGAAGAACAACCCTTTGGAAAAATATTGATTTGAAATACAGCTCGCTGTGGGACCCGTATGCGTTAGACTCGGCCGGCAGGCGTACCAATACTCTTGAGTGGACAAAAAACAAAAGGCTGTTCAGAAAATCCAATACTGCATGGGCACTTAGTCTCAGCCTGCGGCTAAGCGATAAAGATTTTAAAAAGAAAAAGGATAAGGGGAAAAATGAGGAGGAAAAAAGTGAAATAATTACAGAGGAGAAATATGTCCGTGAAGATGTGGGAACGTTAAACGACCATAGCGAATATATCGATTGGAACATTCCCTGGTCCATTAATCTGAGCTATAATTTTAGTTATACCACCAATATAGCGTATATCAATTACGAAAAAATACCAACAAACAGGATTGTTCAAACGCTTGGGCTTTCCGGCCAGGTTAATATTACACCAAAATGGAAAGTTACTTTTCGAACGGGTTGGGATTTTACCGATAATGAGATTTCTCTTACTTCTTTTAACATACATCGCGATCTGCATTGCTGGGAAATGAGCTTCAATGTTATTCCTTTCGGGCCACGCAAAAGTTGGAATTTTTCCATAAATGTGAAGGCTGCTATTCTTCAGGATCTGAAACTTAATAAAAAGAAAGATTTCAGAGATTACTAAATGGTTTATACCATTACTTTTGTATGAAAATCAAATTATAGGAATGAAAGATAATTTTTTAACAACCGAAGAACGCTTGTCGGCTTTAAAAGATATTATTGAAAATATCATGCCTGCCAATAAAATATTGGGAATGGAAATACAAAAGCTGGAAGAGGGCTTTGCCGAAGTTTGCATTCCGTTTAAAGATGAATTTACCGGCGATTTTTCGCGCGGATTGTGGCACGGAGGTATATTGGCGGCAATTGCCGACAGTACGGGCGGATTGGTGGCACTTAGCCTTGCCGTTCCCGGCGATAAGGTAAATACCATCGATATGCGTATCGACTACCTTCACGGAGCCATTGAAAAAGATATTTTTGCAGTAAGTAAACTGGTGAAATCGGGTAAGCGTATCATTGTAGCCGATGTAAAACTGTTTCAAAAACACCAGGATGAGCCTGTGGCGGTAGCCCGTTGTGCTTATAGCATTTTAAGAAAAGAAACCGGTTCAAATAATAAAGATATTTTGTGATTGTTTGTTATGCCCGACGATCTGTTATATAAAATAGGAATAACACTGATTCCTTCCATCGGCTCGGTAAATGGTAAAAAGCTGGTATCCTATTGCGGCGGGGCGGAAGCCGTATTTCGCGAAAGCAGGAAGGCATTGCTGAAAATACCGGGCATTGGCGAAAGTACGGTCAACAACATTGTTAACCATTCGGTGTTGAGCAGGGCGGAAAAGGAGATATCGTTTATTAAAAAATATAATATTAAACCGCTGTTTTATACCGATGAAGAGTATCCCCGGCGGTTGTTTCATTGCGACGACGGTCCTGTGATGCTATACTATCAGGGCAACCAAAGTTTAAATTATAAACGGATGCTTGCCGTGGTGGGTACTCGCCGCTCAACTCCTTACGGAAGAACCCAATGCGAAAAAATTATTGAAGGGTTAAAAAATAAAGGGGTGATGATTGTAAGCGGCCTTGCCTATGGTATCGACAGTTGTGCCCATAAAAACGCCCTTAGTTACCATTTGCCTACGGTTGGTGTATTGGGCCACGGGCTCGACAGGCTGTATCCGGCCGAAAACCGTAACCTTGCCGCCTCGATGATGGAAAACGGAGGGCTGCTTACCGAATTCCTTTCGGGCACCACTCCCGATCGGGAGAATTTTCCCAAAAGAAACAGAATTGTTGCGGGAATGACCGATGCGACACTGGTTGTTGAATCGAGGATAAAAGGAGGTGCGATTATTACGGCCGACATTGCTTTTTCGTACAGCCGCGATGTGTTTGCAGTTCCGGGTAGAACAGAAGATGTCTATTCAAAAGGAACCAATTTTTTAATAAAAACCAATAGGGCGGCTTTGGTTGAATCGGCGGATGACATTATTCGCTTAACAGGCTGGGAAGATGATGATGAAAAACCGGTATCCCAACCTGAGCTTTTTGTAAATCTGTCGGATGATGAAAAAATATTGATGGATATTCTTACAGAAGATGGAGAAACCGGAATTGATGAGCTGATGGCAAAAAGTAAAATTCCCGTTTCGCAGGTCTCTTCCCTGCTTTTGAACCTTGAGTTCCGTGGTCTGGTAATTAGTTTGCCCGGAAAGCGATACAAACTGAGGTAGTTTGCCGTTTCTTTTGTTTATGCTGTAAAATAGTTTCTAAAATTCTACCTTTGCCCCATGATAATTATTGATGATGTTCTGGTAAGCGACGAAATAAAAGATATCTATTTTTCCTGTAATCTTAAAGCTTGTCGCGGTGATTGTTGTGTGGAGGGCGATGCCGGTGCCCCGCTGGAAGAAGAGGAAATTTCCGTTTTGGAGGACTATTTGGACGAGATAACTCCTTACATGACAAAAGAGGGGATTGAAGCGGTTAAGTTAACCGGTGTTTTTGATTATGATATGGATGCCGAATATGTTACCACATTGGTTAATAACCGCGAATGTGCATTTGTTTATTATGAAAACGGAATTGCACTGTGTGCCATCGAAAAAGCCTGGCTTGATGGGAAAATTAATTTCCGGAAACCGGTTTCCTGTCATTTGTACCCTGTTAGACTGGATAAAGTGGGAGATAAGATTGCGGTGAATTATCACAGGTGGTCTATTTGTGCCCCTGCATTAAAGGCCGGCCGTGAAAACGGTGTGCCTCTTTATAAGTATCTGAAAACGCCTCTTGAAAGAAAGTTCGGTAAAACGTGGTATCAAAAACTGGTTAAAGCCATTGAAGCGTAATCAACGGCTTTATGTTGGTTAATCGTCGTTACAACGGTTAATACACTCAATAATTTCTGTTAGGGTTGAACTGCGCAGGGCATAAAATATTTTTTTTCCGTCGCGTTTTGAAACCAGCACGTTTTTGTTTTTCAAAATATTCAAATGATGCGAAGCGGTTGCCTGTTCAATATCGAGGGCTTTGTAAATTTCGGTTACACTCAGGTGTTTATCGCCGGATAGCAGTTCGATTATGGCAATTCTCATAGGGTGCGATATGGCTCTCAGTTTGCTTGCAGCCAATTCCAGTTTATCAATATCAATATTAAAATTTCCCATGACACTATTTTTTAGCAAAAATAAAAAAAGATAGTTGTAATAATAATAATGTATCTATATATATTACTTACCTATATATATTTTTAACAAATCTAAATAAGCATGTAGCCCTAAAACCGGATAATATCTGTTTTATAGCCCGGCTATCTTATTCATAAATATCGGTAAAACTGAAAGTTGTTCCGTCAAACAGTCCTTTGTCGCTCAGTTTTAAATCGGGTATTACCAGCAGGGCCATAAACGACATGGTCATAAACGGAGCTCTTAATTTTGAGCCGAGTTCGTGGGCTTTTTTATCCAGCCGGTGATATTTTTTTGAAACTTCGTAAGCATCATCGGTACTCATAAGTCCGGCCACCGGTAACGGTAAAACATCCGAATATTCGCCGTTTGAAACAGAAACGCCACCTTTTGAGTTGATGACCAGATTCATGGCTTTAACAATCTCTTCATCCGAAGTGCCTGTGGCAACCACATTATGGCTGTCGTGAGCCACGCTGGATGCCAATGCTCCTGTTTTTAGCCCGAAACCTTTGATAAAGGCAACAGCGGGTTTTGCCCCTTTTTGATAGCGGTTTAGCACCACAATTTTTAAAACATCGTTATCTACGTCGCTTATAATCGTATCGTTTTCAATTTTGGCGTTTTCTTTTAAAACACCGGTAATCAGTTCCCCGTCGTATGCTTCTATTACTTTAATTTTATTGTTGTTACCTGCCGGCACCTTTATGTCGTTAACAGAAACGGGATCGGCATTAAACTGGTTGGGTTTTTCTGCTGTTACCGATTTAATAAGTGTTTTACCGTTTTCGGCAACTTTTATTCCGTTGACATAGGTTTGTAAAACATTAAAGGATTTAAGATTGTCCACAACAATCATATCGGCCGGGTCGCCGGTTTTAAGCGAACCCACCTCCAGGTTGTAATGATTTATGGGGTTTAAGATTACATTTTTTAAAACCTTTATGATATCGTAACCCTTTGCGGCGGCACGTTTTACAAGTTGGTTAATGTGGCCGGCCTCCAAATCGTCGGGATGTTTGTCGTCCGAGCAAAACAGAACATCATCGGCATGATCATTAAGCAGGTCCACAAGGGCATCAAAGTTTTTGGCGGCACTACCTTCGCGGATTTGTATTTTCATTCCGTATTTTATTTTTTCCAGAGCCTCTTCCATGGTAAAGCACTCGTGGTCGGTGCTGATACCTGCTTCAATATATTTTTCGGCAGCTTCACCTTTTACACCCGGAGCGTGGCCGTCAACCGGTTTGTTGTATTTTTTGGCAATGGATAGTTTTTCCATCACAAAAGGGTCGCGGTTTATAACCCCCGGAAAATTCATCATTTCAGCCATGTATTTGATTTCGTCCATGGCCATCAGTTCATCCAGCTCTTTGGGGCCGAGTTCGGCTCCTGCTGTTTCAAAAGGGGTGGCGGGCACACACGAGGATGCGCCGAAATAAAATTTGAAAGGAACCTGCTTGCCGTTTTCGATCATATATTTGATTCCGTTGATGCCCAAAACGTTGGCAATTTCATGCGGGTCGGAAACGGTGGCCACGGTTCCGTGGGTAACGGCAAGTCGCGCAAATTCCGAAGGGATTAGCATGGAGCTTTCGATATGGATGTGCGAATCAATAAGGCCCGGAAGAATGTGCTGTTCTCCGGTAACCGATTCGTCTTTTACAATATCTTTAATGTATCCGTTTTCAACATAAACGGTTCCTTTAATTACCGTTTCGGTGTGGATATCAACAATGTTTCCGGAGAGGGTAAAGGTGTTGGTTATATTCATTTGACAAGATTTTTATTTTTACAAAAGTACTTTTTTTGGCTTATTGGTAAATACCTAACAATAGTTAGTGAATAATGTTGTTTCTTTGTTTTTATTTGTCCAAAAAAAAGTATATGAAACATTTTTTAGTATTGATTTTGTCACTATTGTTTAGTAGCGGTATTATTGCTCAGATTGGGGGCATCTCAGGTTCTAAACTCCGTTCGTATTGTGTTGATGTGGTTGATCATCATAAAATTGAGTTTGAGCCGGCCTTTTATTATGGTCAAAGTCGAAAGCACTGGAATAATGAATCGGAATTGGAAGATACTTTTTCGACTTCCGACAGCATTAACCGTTTTTCGGGCGTTGGTATGCGTATTACTTACGGGTTGTTCGATAAACTTGAAATCGGGGTTTTTGTTCCCATGGATATGAAAACCGGTTTGTTTGGTGCAAGATATGTTTTGATGCAAAAAAAGCGTTTTGGACTGGCTTTAATTGGTGGTGTAAATATTCCCATGGGAGATGGAACTTTTAACAGGGGGTATCGTACCGAAGATAATACCATACAGGCAGGTATTGGCGGCGTTTTTTCCTATCAAAAGGGAGAAAATTTTTCGCTGGACTTTAATCTGGAGTACGACAGGTTTTTAAAAGAGCCTGCCAGCACGAAAACAGGTTCCGTTTATACAAGTCTTGATGCCGGTTATTATGTTTTTAAGCATCAGTTGCAGTTGATCGGTTCGGTTGGATTTGAACACAGTCATCTGGAAAACGGATTGAACCAAACACGCCTGATGATTTATCCGGGCGTTACCATCGAAACGGGTAAAAGGTACATTATCGTGGTGGCTGCACCATTCGATGTATATGGCCGGAATGTTAATAAAACATTTGGTTTTTCTGTGGCACTTACTTTAACAATCGGATAGAAAAGTTAAACAGGCTTAATATAATTAACGGTAATTAGTGTAGTTTTACTTTTTCAAAATCAAAAGGTAAATTCCAAAGTTATGAAAAAGTATCTCATCGCATTACTGTTTACGGTTGTTGTTTCTCAGGCATCTGCCAAATCGTTTACTTTATCTTCGCCCAACGGCAAAAACACAGTAACCGTTATAATCGGTAAGAAGGTTGGCTATCAGCTTAGGGTTAACGGACAAATGGTAATCGATACCTCGTTTATTTCACTGTCATTAAATAACCGGGTTTTGGGAGTTGACGGGAAGTTTAAAAAATCTGTAACCAATACCGTTTCCGGTTTTATCCATCCTGTTGTTCAACAAAAATCTGCTGAAATAGCAGATAAATATAATCGGTTAAAACTTGTTTTTAAAGGATACGATATTGAATTCAGAGCATACGACGACGGAGTTGCCTACAGGTTTATTTTACATGATAAAGGGGAAGTTGTTGTAAAGAAAGAACAGGTCGCATTTAATTTTGCAGGTAATTACGGGCTTTGGTTTCCCGAAGAAACCAGTATGATGACCCATATGGAACGATTGTATCTTCATACCTCTTTTGATGAACTTGACAAGGGGCAATTTTGCAGCATGCCTGTATTAGTTGATGCCGGAGTAGCCAAACTTGCAATAACCGAATCGGATTTATATGACTTTCCGGGCATGTATTTGCAAGTTGGAGGTGGCAATAATTTAACCGGTATCCACCCTGCTTTTGCTTTAAAAGATAAGGAGGTTGATCTTTCGGAACACGGAGGTGACCGGAATATTCCGGTAACCTTAAAGGCCGGTTATATTGCCAAAACATCCGGTAACAGAACTTTCCCGTGGAGAATAATTGCCATTGCCGAAAACGATGCAGGCCTGATAACTAATCAAATGGTTTTTAAACTGGCACGTGCCAAAGCAGAAGGTGATTTTAGCTGGGTTAAACCGGGTAAAGTTGCATGGGACTGGTGGAATGCACTTAATATTTACGGGGTGGATTTTAAATCGGGAGTGAATACCCAAACTTATAAATATTACATCGACTTTGCTTCAAAATATGGTATTGATTATATTATTTTGGACGAAGGCTGGTATGTTTTGGGCGATTTAATGAATGTGGTACCCGATATTGATATGGAGGAAATTGTTGGTTACGGGAAAGAAAAAAATGTGGGAATTATTTTGTGGGTGGTTTGGAAAACCCTGGATGACCAATGGGATGCAGCTTTTGACCGGTTTGAAAAATGGGGCATTAAGGGTATAAAGGTAGATTTTATGCAGCGCGACGATCAATGGATGGTTGACTACTATTGGCGGGTGGCCAAAGAAGCTGCCAAACGCCATATGCTGGTTGATTTTCACGGTAGTTATAAACCTTCGGGCCTCCGGCGTGCATATCCCAATGTAATAACACGCGAAGGGGTACATGGTTTGGAGCATAATAAATGGGGCGATGAAGAAACTCCCGATTTGGATGTAACCCTGCCCTTTATTCGTATGCTTGCCGGTCCAATGGATTATACACCAGGTGCCATGATAAATGCCCAAAAAGATAATTTCAGGGCGGTATGGAACAGGCCCATGAGTCAGGGTACGCGCTGTCACCAGCTGGCCATGTACGTAGTTTACGAAAGTCCGTTACAAATGCTTGCCGACAGCCCTTCACATTACTATGACGAGCCCGAAACCATGGAGTTCCTTTCAAAAGTTCCCACGGTTTGGGATGAAACAAAAGTGTTGGATGCCGAAGTGGGAGAGTATGTTTTACTTGCCCGTAAAAGCGGTAATGAATGGTATATTGGTGCCATGACAAATTGGACGGCCCGTGATTTGGAAATCGATCTTTCCTTTTTGGGAAATGATGAATATACCATTGATATTTGGCAGGATGGTGTTAATGCCCACCGATACGGCAACGATTTTAAAAAAGTTTCACGAAAGGTAACCGGTTCGGACAGTTTAAAAATACATCTGGCACCCGGCGGCGGCTGGGCCGCAAGAGTGTATTAAAGTTTTGAGTGAGGGTTTGGCCGATATACCGGATTGGTTTGTGTCAAATTATATTTTAGCCTCCTTTTTTAAAACAATACGAAAGGTGGTGCCTTTTCCCGGTGAGGAGTGTTTTACATAGATTTTTCCTTTATGATACTCTTTGATAATACGTTTTGCCAATGAAAGGCCGAGGCCCCAGCCGCGTTTTTTGGTAGTGTACCCGGGATTGAAAACATCACGTTGTTCCGTTCGCGAAATGCCTTTGCCGGTATCTTTAACATCAATAATAACGCTGCCGTTTTCCTCTTTCATTTCAACGGTTATTATTCCTTTTCCGCTCATGGCATCAATGGCATTTTTAAAAAGATTTTCCAGCACCCAGCTAAAAAGCGGGCCGTTGGCCAAAGCAATAACATCATGTTTTGGCAATTTGATATGGTATTCTGTTTTTCGCGGAGTTCGCGGCTTTAAATAGTCAATGGTTTTTCTTATTGTTTCCGAAATGTTTGTTTGTTCGAGAGACGGGGTTGACCCTATTTTAGAGAACCTTTCCGAAATCATTTGGAGCCGGGTAACATCTTTTTCAATTTCATCGGCGGCTTGCTTGTGATCGGCTCCGTCCATTTTTAAAAGCTCTATCCATGCTAAAATCGAAGAGAGGGGGGTGCCAATCTGATGGGCTGTTTCGCGTGCCATTCCTGCCCAAACCCGGTTTTGTTCGGCATTGCGCGATATGCTGAATAACAGGTAAGCTATCCCGATAAACGCAATGATGATTAACAGTTGTGCCAGCGGAAAAAGTCTCATCTTATTTAACAGTTCCGAGTCTTTGTAAAAAATGTAAACCTTTCCAACATCAAGAAAATCCAATACAATGGGTTTGTTTTCGCCTTTCATTTCCATCAGTTTCTTAACGGCAAAAGAGGAATCACTCATTTTAATTTCGTTCAGGTTGCCGTAAAGCAAAATATTGGATTGCGTGCTGTCGGTAATAATTACCGGAACACTTGATGAGTTAAGAGCTACCTCCTCAATGAAAATGGTGATGTAATCATTCAGTACATTTTTTAATTCGGTGAACAGGGTAGAGTTTTTATAGTAAAGAAAATTCTTTTTTCCTTTAATATATTCCACTTCAATGGGTTCGTAAACCGAAAACTCCTCTTTAAGTTTTCCGGTAAGATATTTTATTGTGTCTTGTCCTTCCTGCAGGTTTTTGGTGTTTAAAATTAATCCGGTTTCGTCGGTTAAAATAATCGGTATGGTTTTGTTGTCATGGATAATGTCGAGGTAAAAGGTAAGGTCGGGCGAAACCGTATCGTTAAGCAGGCGGTTATACACTTTGGCAAGCAATGCTGCCTTTTTTTGTTCTTGTTCCTGAAGCTGGCCGAAAAACTTTTCGGTATATTGCATTAACTCGGCTTTGCGGTGTACGGCATCGGCCCACAGGCGCACGTTTTTACGCTCGGCAGACGCAAATTTACCCACCAGCCGGTTGGTATAAAAAATTGAAACGGCAATAAGTATCATTCCTGCGATAAACAGAAATATCTTCCATCGTTTTTTTTTGGTGTAAATATCCACGTATTTATTGTTTTAATCTTCAAACGTACAAAAATGATTTTTCGTTTAAAAGTTTTCAGGAAATTATCTGCAAAACAGGCAAAAAAAAACCCTCAATTTCTTGAGGGTTTCGCCAGGCTCTAGGCTAAAGTCAGTTTTTGCAGGTTTTTGGTGAGGTCATAGGGCGATTTGTACTTTTTGAGCCTGACACTTTTGCCTTTTTCAGCACAAATTGGGCAGTGCCCCATCTTTACAGGGTAAACGTAGTTGCACTCTTCGCAGTAATAGTAGTTTATTTTTTGTGATTGGGGTCGGTTTTTAATTAACCAGATAATGCCTGCCAACGGAGTGAGCATTAAACTGATTGTAAATAATTTTATTGCTTCACTTTGCCTGTCAATTCCAAACAGGGTTAAAACAAATGTAATTACTAAGTATAATACAATGCCGTAAATAAGCATATCTTTTAAATTTTGTGGTTGCGTTATCGTTTCAATGTACTTGCAATATACAGACCAAAGTTTATAATATAAAGATTAACAGTGTTGTATGTGTTGTATGGGGTTTCTGTAAACGGTGTTATTTACAGTTTCGGATAGTTGTTTTTATAGTTTTATTCAAAATCGTAACGGGTTGTTATGAAAAAAGTTTAAAATATCCGTTATTTTTATTGTAAAATATCTGCAGGAAAAAATCAGCTAAGATTTGTAAAAGATTAAATTTGTGCTGAAAAAATCCAATTTATGAAATTATTTGACGGTCATTTTAATAGTAAGCTCCCCGGAGCCAAAACATCGGTTTTTGCTGTAATGACTAAGCTTGCCCTTGATTTTAACGCTGTTAATCTGTCGCAGGGGTTTCCTGATTTCCCCATTGATAAAGGGTTGATCGAACGGGTTCATTATTATATGAAGAAAGGTTTTAATCAGTATGCACCCATGCCGGGTGTGCCTGAACTGCGTAAGGCTATTTCGCAAATGTTTAAACGTAATTACGATGCCGTTTATGACCCGGAAAAAGAGATAACCATTACAGCCGGTGCAACACAGGCGCTTTATACCGCCATTTCGGCTTTTATTGATGAGGGTGATGAAGCCATTATTTTTGAACCGGCATACGACAGTTATGCTCCTGCCGTATTGGCAAACGGCGGAATGGTAAAGTTTGTGTCGTTAAAATTCCCCGACTTTTCGATAAACTGGGACGAAGTAAAACGCAATGTAACCTCGCGGACAAAACTTATTATATTGAACACACCGCATAATCCTACCGGAACCGTTTTGAAAAAGCAGGATTTTGAAATTTTGGAGCGTTTTTTACGCGGAAGGGATATTATGCTTATCAGCGATGAGGTATATGAACATCTTATTTTTGATGATGAAACGCATTACAGTGCCTGTCTGTTTCCCGATCTTGCTTCGCGAACAATGGTAATTGGTTCGTTCGGCAAAACTTTTCATGCTACGGGGTGGAAAACAGGTTTTGTACTGGCTCCTGAAAATATTACCGCAGAGTTCAGAAAGTTTCATCAGTTTGTTGTATTTGCTTCCAACACCCCCATACAACACGCCATTGCCGATTTTGTGAAAGATCCTGTAAATTACGAAAGCCTGGGAACTTTTTATCAGCAAAAGCGCGATTATTTTTTAAAAGCACTGGAAAAATCGAGGTTTAAAGCGGTGCCGGCAAAAGGCACTTATTTTCAACTGTTGGATTACAGCAATATTTCGGATGAACCGGAGTATGATTTTGCAAAAAGACTGGTAACCGAATTCGGAATAGCAGCCATTCCGCTATCTCCGTTTTATCACGATGAAAAAAATCAACAGGTGCTGAGGTTTTGTTTTGCCAAACAGGAATCGACACTGGATAAAGCAGCAGAAATTTTATGCAGGATTTAAAGGTTTTATATTTGCAATCGGATTTGGTTTGGGAAAATCCGGCTTTAAATCGTGAGCATTTCTCGCGAAAAATCCATCAGGCTTTTGAGAACCATCATTTGATTGTTTTACCCGAAACGTTTACAACGGGGTTTCCGGTTGACCCTGCTCCGTTTGCCGAAACGGAAAAAGGTGAAACCGTTGCATGGATGCGTGCGTTGGCAAAAGACACGAATGCCGTTATTACCGGAAGTTTTTTACTGAAAGAAAAAAACAGTTTTTACAATTCGTTGATTTGGATGAAACCCGACGGTACTTTTGACAGATACGATAAACGGCATGTTTTTTCGATGGGAGGAGAGGATAAAAAAATTACAAAAGGAGATAAACAACTGATTACGGAGCTGAACGGGTGGCGTATCAGACCGATGATTTGTTACGATTTACGATTTCCGGTGTGGAGTAAAAACCGGTTGGATGAAAATGGAAATTTTGAATATGACCTTGCCGTTTATGTTGCCAACTGGCCTTCGCAACGCAGTTACCCGTGGGAGATGTTGCTGATTGCCCGCGCCATCGAAAATCAGGCATATGTGCTGGGGGTAAACAGGATTGGATATGACGGTCCGGGTAATTATTATTCGGGAAACTCGGCGCTTGTCGATCCCAAAGGAAATGTTGTGTCGAGGGCCGAACCCGGTAAAGAAACCGCCGGCAGTGTAATCATATCTAAAAAGGAGCTAACAAATTTTCGTGCTAAATTTAACGTTGGAAACGATTGGGACGACTTTTTAATAAACGTATAATTTTTAGTTGTTTGGCTCTGTTTAAAAAGGTGAAAAAATTATTTAAGCTGTTTATGTAAGAATTTTTACTTTTACCTCATCTAATTACCTATAAAATGAACATAATTATTGCAGGAGACGGAGAGGTTGGATTTCATCTTGCCGAGGCACTGGTAAACTCCAATCACAATATAACAATTGTTGATCCGCATGAGGAATTGCTGGAAATGATTGAGGCACATGCCGATTTGATGACCATTGTGGGCGAATCGAATTCGGTGGGCATTTTAAAACAGGCGCAGGTAAATAAAGCCGATTTGGTGATTTCGGTGTTGCATGAGGAGAGTATCAATATTTTAACGGCAATACTGGCTAAAAAGCTGGGGGCTAAACAGGTGATTGCCCGTGTTAATACGCTGGAAAGCCTGAGTCCCGAAAACAGAAAAATATATGAAGAGCTGGGGATTGATTTTTTGATTTCACCGGAAGATATTGCAGGGCATGAGGTGATTGATTTGTTGAACAACCCCACAGCCACCGAAATTTATGACCTCTCAAACGGTAAGCTTTCCATCTATCTTATCAGAATTGAAAAAAATGCCCCCGTTGTGGGTAAAACACTGGATGAGGTTGCCTCTTCGTTTAATTATAAGCATCTCGACTTCAGGGCAGTGGCCATTCATCGCGGAAACGATACTTTTTTGCCTTCGGGAAAAACTATATTTCATGCCGACGACCTGGTTTATGTTATCTCGAAGCCTGATGCGCTTGGAACCATGTTGGGATTAAGCGGAAAAGAGGAGGTGGAGATTAATAATATTATTGTGGTAGGCGGTGGCCGTGTGGGCAGGGTAATTTGTAAACGTCTTGAAAAAGATGTTAACATTAAACTGATTGAGATGGACAGGGATCGCTGTATGTTTCTTACCGAAATGCTTGACGATACGTTGATTATAAACGGCGATGCCCGCGATATTACCCTGCTTGAGGATGAAGGTATCGAAAATGCAGATGCTTTTATTGCCGTGTCGAACAATACCGAAACCAATATACTTACCTGTTTACATGCAAAAAAGTACGGAGTTAAAAAAACCATTGCTCTGGTTGAAAATCTTGATTACATTGATATTTCGCAAAATATTGGTATCGATACCATTTTAAATAAAAAACTGATTGCCGCCAGTTATATTGTTAAACACTCCATGGGCGACGAGGTGGCTTCGCTGAAAATTGTTAGCGGAATAAATGCCGAAATTATTGAAATTGAGGCAAAGCCAGGTTCTCCCGTTACCAAGCATCCCATTAAAGATGTTAAGTTACCGGATGGTGTTATTGTGGGTGGTATTTTACGCGGTGACGAGTCGTATATTGCCGTGGGCGATTTTCAAATTGAACCCGGCGATAATGTGGTGGTGTTTGCCCTGCCGGGAACCACTGCAAGGGTGGAGAAGTTTTTTAATAAGTCGATGTTCGGACTTTAATTTTTTTTGATGAAAAAACAGGGCATTACTAAACTACTCAATGTGTGGATACTTATGAAGGTTATGGGTATCCTGCTGGTGATTTTGTCGGGCTTTATGCTTACTTCCCTGATTGTTGCGTTTTATTACCACGAATCTGCATTACCCATTGTTTATTCGGCAATTATTACGGCCATAACGGGCGGTGTGCTTGCCTTTATAGGTAACAGGCATAATAATAAAAACATAGGTAAGCGCGAAGGTTATACAATTGTAACGCTTACATGGGTTATTATTTCGGTTTTCGGTTCGCTGCCTTTTATGTTCAGCGGAGCCATACCCGGGTTTACCAATGCTTTTTTTGAAACCATGTCGGGGTTTACCACCACCGGGTCATCCGTTTTAACCGATATTGAATCGGTGGCAAAAAATATTTTGTACTGGCGTGCCATGACACACTGGATAGGCGGTATGGGAATCATTGTGTTAACGGTAGCCGTGTTGCCCTTTTTGGGGATTGGAGGAATGCAGTTGCTAATTGCCGAAATGCCGGGCATTGCACCCGATAAATTACATCCGCGGATAACTGCTACCGCAAAACGGTTTTGGGGTATTTACTTAATTTTAACACTTGTTGAAATTTTGCTGCTTTGGGCCGGCGAGATGAATCTGTTCGATTCTGTTTGCCATGCCTTTGCCACCATGGCTACCGGAGGTTTTTCAACCAAAAACGACAGCATTGCGGGTTTTATGCCTTATTCGCAGTATGTAATTATTGTTTTTATGATATTGGCGGGAACAAACTTTACCCTGCACTATTTTACGCTTCACGGCCAGTTTAAAAAGGTGATTAAAAACGAAGAATTCCGAACCTATCTTGTAATAATTCTTGTAATAACCCTGGCACTTACCTTTGGATTGATAACCATCAGGCATTCGGGCATCGAATCGGCATTTCGCGATTCGCTTTTTACGGTGGTTTCCATTTTAACCACCACCGGTTTTGTAACGGCTGATTACATATTGTGGCCGGTATTTTTGTGGATACTGATAGCCGCTTTAATGTTTATTGGGGGAAGTGCGGGCTCAACGGGCGGCGGTGTAAAAATCATCAGGCATTTGTTGTTGTTAAAAAATTCGTGGATTGAGCTGAAACGTACCATCCATCCCGCGGCCATAATTCCGGTAAAATACGGGGGTAAATCCATTGGTCAGCAGGTTATTTTCAATGTGATGGCCTTTTTCCTTATCTATATTCTGATATTTTCCTTCGGGGTAATCATTATGGCGCTGCTTGGCCTCGATTTTGAAACATCGGTAGGAGCATCCATTGCAAGCCTTGGAAATATTGGCCCCGGAATAGGCGGGGTTGGTCCGGTGGAAAATTATGCTTTTATTCCGCCTCTTGGAAAATGGATATTGTCGTTTTTAATGTTGCTGGGACGACTCGAACTCTTTACGGTATTAATTATCTTTTCGCCTGCTTTTTGGAAGAAGTAGTTTTTTGAAATATCTGTTTTGCTTCTTCCGGCGACCGGTATAAGGTGTTTCCGAAAACAAACATGGCCGCTCCTAATACTGTTGTTTCGGTTTGCAATACGGTTTTTACCGGAATGCCGAGTGTTTCGGAACGTATCCGGTTCCAAAGTTTGTTTTTTGAACCTCCTCCCACAATGGTAAGCGATTTGGCTTTAAAACCGGCTGCTTCTTCAATTAGTTGTAAACTTTTTTTTGTGTGTATTGCAAGGGCCGTTAATGCTGCTCTATAAATTTCTCCTCTTTTGGTGTGAGTATTCAGGTTTAATATTTGCCCGTTGTTATTTAAAAAGTTTGTATTAAAATAAACAGCAGTGTTTTTAACAGATTCAGCTTCGTTAATCATTATATCATAAACGGAAGGGTTGTTTATTATATCGGTGTAAAAATTCTTTTTTATCCATTCCAGTATTGCCGATCCCTGCCATTGTAAACCGGGATTGAAATACCCCGGAAGACTGTCCCACTCAGTTGTGATACCAGCGTTAAAGGCTTGTTTATTTACTTTAATATTAGGCGTTCGCACCATTAATATTTCCCAGGTGCCTGAACTTAATACCGGTTCGTTAATACCTGCTCCGGAACCGAACACTGCAAACTGAGTATCGTGCCCGGTCGCAAAAACCGGAGTTCCTTCATTGATCCCTGTTTGAACTGCTGCCGCTTTGGTAACAAAACCAACCTGTTGTCCCGCCTCTTTTAGTGGTGGAAATATTTGAGGTTTTAAGCCCGTTTCGTGTATAATGTGTTCTGAAAAACCACGGCTGTTTAATTGAGTAAGCATGGAAGTTCCTGCCATGGAAATATCGGTATGTTTGGTTCCCGTCAGCCGGTTAGACAATATTGAAGGCATAAATAACCAATGGGCCATTTTGCTCATCAAATTTTTATGATGTTTGTTAAGCCAAAAGAGTTTGTAAATGGTATTGAATGCAAAAGGGTAAACACCGGTTGTTTTATAAAGATAATTAAGAGGAAGTATTTTGTGTACATCTTCCGTAACCGTTTGTGTTCGTGGACATGCCCACGAAATAACCGGATAAAGCTGACGGCCTTTGTTATCGAAAGGGGCTCCGTCAACGCCAAATGTGGTAACGGTAATTCCGATGATTTCGGTATTGTTTATTTGGTTGATAACAAAACGGGTGGCTTTGCTTAGTTTTTTCCAAATATTGTCCACATCCCAAATTAATCCGTCTTTGTAAAAGGGGTCGGGTGAAGTTTGATTAGGAAAAAATTTTTGAGCAATAATGTTACCGGTTTCGCTAACGGCGACGGCCCGTAAATTGGTAGCTCCTACATCTAAAATAAGAACGGCTTTTTTCATTTTGCCCTGTTTTATTTATAAAGAGGCCCGTAAGTATAACAGGCACGGTAATCGGCACTTTCTTTATTTTCCGTACCGTGCAGGCTCCATGCGTTTGGTCTGAATATTTTGTCTTCGTCAACATTGTGCATATTAACCGGTATGCGTAACATGGATGCCAGTGTTATTAAATCGGCACCAATATGTCCGTAAGAGGAGGCGCAATGGTTGGCCCCCCAGTTAGCCATAACCGAATAAACATCTTTAAAGGCACCTTTGTTGTTAAGGCGCGGAACAAACCAGGTGGTGGGCCACGACGGGTTTGTACGTTGGGTTAATATGCGGTTCATTTCAGGGGGTAGTTCAACGGTATATCCTTCGGCAATTTGTAAAACGGGCCCCATCCCTTTTACAATATTGATTCTTGAAATGGTAATGGGCATGCCCCCTTTGGTTAAAAATTCCGATGAAAAACCTCCGCCTCTGAAATATTCGGATATGGCGGGGCACCACGAGGTGGCTTTAAGGCACTTGTCGGCCTCTTCGTCGGTAATTTCCCAAAAAGGTTTAATGCCGGGCTTGCCTTCGATTGATTGTTGTCCGGTAAAATCAAGGGCAGATGCGCCCGAATTGATTAGGTGAATAATACCACCTGATATCTCTTTTTCGGGTTTTTGTCCGGTAACGCGTTCAATGGCCCGGGGGCTCCAGTAGGTACGGATATCGGAGAACATTTGGGCGCTGTTGGTTAGCAGGTAACCAAACAACATGGCCACCCCGTTAAGCGAATCGTTTTCGGTAGCCACCAAAAATGGTGCTCTTTTACCGTTCCAGTCGAATGACGAATTTAGTATGGCTTCCATAAAATCGCCGTTGGGTTGATAATCGGTCCATTGACGCTGCCCCTGAAATCCGGCTAAAATAGCATTATGTCCAAGTCCTTCTTCACGAAACCCTTTTTCGATAAGTTTCTGATTGCCGCTCATCATATCACGGGCAATCAGTGTCATTTTTATTACTTTTTCCCACTCGGTATTTTTTTGTTCGTCTGATTTGGGAACGGTGTTATAGTCTTTTCCTTCTTTACAGTTGTTTTTTACCCATATCAGAGCTTTTTCATATTCGTCTTCATCATAAATTTTATTGTCCATACGGCGTAAGAATTCTGTCATATCCACATATTCGTTGCGAATACCGAGATAGCTTTGAAAGAAATCCGAATCGACAATAGAGCCTGCAATACCCATTGAGACGGAACCCATGGAAAGGTAAGATTTACCTTTCATCAAGGCAACGGCAAGTCCTGCTTTTGCAAAGCGCAACAGTTTTTGTTTTACGTCTTCCGGAATAAGGGTTTCGCCTGCATCCTGTACATCTTTACCGTAAATACCAAATGCAGGTAAACCTTTTTGATTATGCCCGGCAAGTGCTGCTGCAAGATAAACGGCCCCGGGGCGTTCGGTACCGTTGAATCCCCACACCGCTTTAGGTATTAATGGGTTCATGTCGATGGTTTCGGTTCCGTAACACCAGGCGGGAGTAACGGTTAACGACACGCCTACACCTTCTTTTTCAAATTTTTCAGCTGTTGCCGCCGCTTCAGCCACTCCTCCGATGCAGTTATCGGCAATTACACATTCCACCGGTTTGCCGTCGGGATATTTTAGATTTTCCGATAAAAATTTTGCGGCTGTTTTGGCCATCGTCATTACTTGTTCTTCCAGCGATTCTCTTACGCCTCCTTCACGGCCGTCAATTGTAGGACGAATGCCGATTTTCGGATGGTTATTCATGGGTAAAAAACTTTTTAAATGTTAACAACAAATTTATATTTTATTTTTCATGGTTCTGTAACCGTAAATAGTGATTACTACAAAACTGAACAGTGGCAGTATAAACGAAAAGTTTACTGCCGGCATGCCTGCAACGGTTCCCAAATCAATAATGGCTCCCTGTAGCGGAGGCATTAGTGCACCTCCCACAATGGCCATAACCAAACCGGCAGCACCCAGGGTTGTGTCTTTACCAAGCCCCGTAAGTGCTATTCCGTAAATAGTGGGAAACATGAGTGACATAAAGGCCGATGTGGCGATAAGGCAGTAAAGTCCGAACATCCCCTGAATTAATATGGTTCCAGCCATGGTTATTATCCCCCCCACGGCAAAAACGGTTAATAGCAGTTTGGAATTAAGATATTTCATTAACAGTGTGCTGATAAACCGGCTTGATAAAAAGATAATCATTGCCACTATATTGTAATATTGGGCCTGTGCTTTTGTAATGCCCAGCCTGTCGGCATATTGAATAATAAATGTCCAGTTCATAATTTGCGCACCAACGTAAAAAACCTGGGCAATAACTCCTTCGCGATAGTTTACGTTTTTAATAAGACGTTTAAACGATTCGGAAGCTTTTACGTTTTTATTTTGTTTGTTGCTTTCGGGCATTTTAATAATTGCTATTATAACAAACATTGCTATAACCACAAAGCCGAGTATAACGTACGGGTTTCGTATTACGGCAAGGTCGTGCGACCTGACAGCTGCTTTTTGTGCAGTGTTGAGTGTTGAAAAAATTAATTTGCCGGCGGCATCTCTTTTGTCGGATTGGAGTTGGGTAAGTATAAAATTTGATGCTACAAACATACCGAGCAGCGAACCAACGGGGTTGAATGACTGGGCGAGGTTTAACCTGCGTGTTGCTGTTTCGCGTTCGCCCATGGAAAGAATATAGGGGTTGGCGGTGGTTTCGAGGAAAGCAAGTCCGAATGTTAAAATATAAAGTGAACCGAGAAAAAATCCGAACATTTGGTATTTGGCGGCAGGATAAAAAAGTAATGCGCCCACGGCATAAAGTGCAAGCCCCAGTAAAATGCCCTTTTTATAACTGAACTTATTAATAAAAAGTGCTGCCGGTATGGCCATGGTGGCATAACCGCCGTAAAAAGCAAATTGTATTAAGGCTGCTTTTGCATTTGAAATTTCCATTACCGTTTTAAATGCCGCTACCAGGGGGTTGGTAATGTCGTTGGCAAATCCCCAGAGGGCGAATAAAGAGGTGATTAAAACAAAAGGAAGAATTACTTTTTTCGGAACTACCGGTTTGTTACATGCTTGCATGGTTCATGTTTTTATCTGCATTTTAATAATTGTTTGCTATCTGTTTTAATTTTTCAAGTTCGTTGTTGTTTAACCCCTGAGGCCGGTAACCGGCAGATTTGGTAAGGAAAAATATTTTTGCCGATTTTGCCAGAATGTCGATGGTGTCAAAGGTGTCGAAAACCGATTTGCCAATGGAAAAAATACCATGTTTTTCCCATAGCGCCACCTGATGATTTTGAAGTGCTTTCAGGGTTTTTTCAGCTATTTCCTGCGTTCCGGGTGTTGTGTAAGGTACAAAGCCTACGCCGTTTGGGACAAATATGATGGTTTCGGGGTGCATACCCCAAAGCAGACGGTTTAATTTTTCTTCGTTGCAAAATTCGCCAATTTGGGTAAGTGCTACCAGTTCGTTGGCATGGGTGTGCATCACAACTTTTTCGTTGCTGCCCCGATTTAAAATCATTTGATGTATGGCAAGGTGGGTAGGCAGTTCAGAAGTGGGTAAAAAATTATCCGTGGGTTTATTATCGCCAATAGTGATAATATGATAACCGTTTCCCTGTTTGTTCAGTTTAATAAACAGGGCATTTGATAACGGTTCACGTGCTAAATCGCGCATACGGCGGCCTGTACCGCTAATAAAAAAATATTTTTCCGAAAGTGCGGGATAAGGTTTGTTTAGCTCAAAAAAGGAATATTGTTCAAAATTTCCGGGTTCTTGGGTTAGTAATTCGCTGATGTTTACCGATATGTTTCCGGCATTTCGTTCGGCCCATCCCCGTTGCCAAAGGTAACCGGCAATTTCGGCCACTTCAAAAATTATTTTCTCCAAACCGGTTTCAGAATTAATAATGTTCATAGGAAAATTTTTATTGATGGTTTTTATAATCAAACATTTTTCAAAGTTGCAAAAAATGCAGTTGCTATTTTAAAAACAGTTCGATTACCGGAATTTCAACATTGGGTTTTACAACGGGTAACATTAATATAATGTCATTTTTATCCTGTTTTTCCATGTAGGTAACATTGTGGCGTGGTTTGCCGAACTTTATTTCGGAACCGTCGTGGAGAAACTGTGCATATTTTATTCTGTCGGCATATCCTTTAAGGATGAGTCGTTTAATGGGATAGTTTAACAGATGAATGTAAAGGCGGTTGGTTTCGGGATTGTAGGTTAAAAGAGTGTTGGGCGGTGTGGTAAATTCAGGAGGGGCTTGTGTGCAACCGTAAATGGAACGTGAATTAAATTTCATCCACTTACCCATGGCTGCCAAACGGTTTTGGGCACGATAATCGATGATGCCGCGGGAGGTGGGGCCAACATTTAATAACAGGTTGCCGCCTTTGCTTACGGTTTCTATTAAAAGGGTTAATAGTTGCCTGTTGCTTTTCCAGGTCATCTCGTCACGGTAGTATCCCCACGATCCCGAAAAAGTCTGACAGGTTTCCCAGGGGATGCGTTTGCCGTTACGCTCGGGCCATCTGGATACGTTGTATTGTTCGGGAGTTGTGAAGTCCCATCCGTCTTCACTGTCAAGTAAATCAAGCCTGTCGTTAACAATAATTCCGGGTTGTAACCGGCGCACCATCTTTAAAAGGTTTTGCGAATCCCAGTCGTTTTTGCCTTTTCCGTGTTTTCCTGAAGGAAATGAGTAGTCAAGCCAGATAATATCGATTTTACCATAGTTGGTTAATAATTCTCTTACCTGATCTTTAATATATTGACGATATACATTCATATCCCGTCCGCGATTGAGTTTTTCGTACTCCTCATCTGTTGAAGCACTTTGCGGATGATTGCGGTCTATTGTATAATCGGGGTGATGCCAGTCGAGCAACGAATAGTAAAAACCCACTTTTAAACCTTCGGCTCTAAAAGCTTCCGTCCACTCTTTAATTAAATCGCGACCTGCCGGAGTGTTGGTAACTTTATAATCGGTGTATTTTGAATCGAACATGCAAAAACCTTCGTGATGCTTAGTGGTGATAACCGCGTATTTCATGCCGGCCGCTTTGGCCATTTTAGCCCATTCGCGAGGATTAAACATATCGGGATCGAACAATTCAAAATATTTTTGATATTCTTCATCGGTCATCCGTTCATATTTTTTAACCCATTCATGGCGCGAAGCCATTGAATACAACCCCCAGTGGATAAACATGCCGAAACGATCGTGAGTCCACCATGCCATGCGCTCTTTTTTTTGTTGGGGTTTTTCTTTGGGAGATTCGGCATAAACCGTTGGCATTAGCAAAACCATTGACAGCATTAAAAGGATAAAGTTTTGTTTCATTTGTTTACGATTTTTGTTGGTTTTTTTACAAAATATATTTACAGGCTTTTTGTAAGCCTGCTAAAATAGGATAACTTTAATAATTGACAACCTAAGTTTGAAAACGTAGATTTTATTTTGACTACTTTTGTGCTTTCCAAAGCAAATTACAATGATAGACGATATATTAAAGATAAGGCAGCAGGAAGCAGAAGCCATTTTAAATATTCCGGTTACGGATGCTTACGAAAAGGCCATCGAAATTATTTACCGTCATGTGCACCAAAAGGAGGGTAAACTAATTACCAGCGGTATGGGTAAGGCGGGACAAATTGCCATTAACATTGCCACCACTTTCAGCTCTACGGGAACTCCGTCGGTATTTTTGCACCCGAGCGATGCACAACACGGCGATTTGGGTGTTATTCAGCGGAACGATGCGCTGTTGCTTATTTCCAATTCGGGTAAAACCCGCGAAATAATTGAATTGATAACACTTACCCGGCGACTCCATCCCGATATTCCCATTATTGCCGTAACCTCCAACAACGAAAGTGTGGTTGCCGGCGAAGCCGATGTGGTGCTTTGTACGGGTAATCCCCGGGAGGTATGCCCTCTGGGTTTGTCGCCCACCACTTCCACCACCATTATGACCGTGATAGGCGATATTTTGGTGGTGCAGATGATGAAAAAAATAGGATTCACCAGCAAAGAGTATTCATTACGCCATCATGGCGGTTACCTCGGCCAAAAATCGAGAGATAATGCCGGAAAGTAGTTATACGGCATATTTAGTGCTTATATATTAAAAAACCCGCAGTTGCCCATGACTGCGGGTTTTTATGTGGGGCATCTCCCCGGGAAAACTTGTTTTTGAGTTGTTTTTGTTTTAAACCTGTCCTTTTTTCAACTCTTCTTCGGCCAGCTTGCGGTCGGTTTTGTCAACAATAAATCCTTCAACGGCGGTAATTTTACCGTTTTCGTAAACAGGGGTCATGGTTATGGTGTGATAACCTACCGATCCGTCTTTACAATAACGGCGTGTAATACCCAGCGGGATGGTTTCACCTTTTAAAACTTTTTCAAATGATTGTTTCAGTTTAATAAAGTCTTCTTTGGTACGGCTTAACGAGTAGTGTTTGCCGATGATTTCGTCTTTTGATTCGTATTTGTAAAGTTTAAGCCAGGCATCGTTTACCTCCTGATAAAATCCCTGATCGCCAATGCGGAAATAACCCACATCTTTTGATTTGGCAATCTGCTCATAAAAAATATTCGACCGGTGTTGGGCGGCTATTTTCTTTTCAAGGGCTTTTTCGGCTTCTACCTGCGGGGTGATGTCGATGATAAAGCCTTCCAGTCCGACAATGTTACCGTCTTTGTCTTTTAGCGGTGCTGCCGAAACGGTATGATAACCTATGCTGCCGTCTTTACAAACCCGTTCAACACGTTCGCCGGTAATTATTTCGCCCGAAAGGATTTTGTTAACGAGCGTCATAATTTGTTTTTTGCCTTCGGGTGTTCTGTCGAGGGTTACATCCGAACCTATCACCTCTTTTTTATTGGTGCATTTATAGAGTTTGAGCCAAACTTCGTTCACCTCCTGATATTTGCCGTCTTTTCCGATACGGAAATATCCAACGTTGGAGGAGAGTAGCTTTTCGCGCAATCTTGTTGATTCGGTGCTGATACCCAGTTTTTCCACCACATCTTCAAAGGCGGTTTCAAACATACCCTCTTTTTCGATGCTTCCCCGTCCGCTAATGCCTTTTCTGCTTTCGATGAGTGCCACTTTTAAGTTTTCTTCCAGTGCCATTTCGGCATCTTCATCCGACATGTCCTCCCATCCGGTGAGCATGGCTTTAATGGCCGAGAGCGGACGGTGTCCGGTAGTTGTTAAATAAACATGGCCGATAACAAACCCGAGCAGTAAAAAGGCTCCGAGGGTGTGTATCAGGGCAACAGGTGCCAGACTTCCCACGGCGCTTTGATCAACCAGCGATACATAATACATGTAAACCAATCCGCTTAATACCACCACAGGAATGATTAATATTCGGAGACCGAGATAGGTTAAGCGTTGCAACGGATTAAATTTGTTGTAAACCGTTTTACGTGTGGGGTGGGGGGCATTTCTGAAAATGCCTGTTATGTAGTATTCAATTTGGTCTTTTAACAACTGGGTTGAGGGAACATATTGTCGCCATTCGCCGGTGGTCATATTCCAAAATTGAGTAAAAACAATAAGAATGATAAATGCCCATGCCAGGTTGCGGTGAATTAATACGGCCTCTTCGTATCCCATTAAGTGAAAAGTTCCGTGAACTTCAAAACCGGTGACCGCCAGCAGCAGGATAAGCAATGCCTGTGTCCAGTGCCAAAAACGTTCGTAACCTTTATATATTAATACCTTTTTCATTTTTCTTTGTTTATAATATTAATGTTCTTTTTTACTGCTGACAATTCTTAGGAATCCGTGAATACTGACTCCCAGTAAAACCAAAACGAGGAAGATGAGGCCGGCATTATCGAGTAATGCGCTTTTGTCTCTGCCCGGCAGATAAAAACCGGTGAGGTTTTTCAGCCTGCTGTCGGTAGCGTTGTGGCAGTCGGCACATTGCAGGGCTTTATCCTTTTGCGAAACTTCATGGTTAAGCGGCCACAGTGTTTGGGTTTCGATAAAGCCGTATTTACCGCTGTAAGGTTGACCGATATATTCCATGCCTTTTTTAATGGAGATGTTCCAGTTATAATCGGCCCATAAAGCACCACTGCCTTTTTTTCCTACCAGTTTGGGTTGAACCAGCGTTTTATTAACCGCATCATAAGGTTGTTTGCCGCGCATGATTTTAACAGGCCATATTTTAGAAGGTGATTTAGGGTCGGCAGGGTTGTAATGATCTTCGTAAGAACCAAGCAGCGGGTTCATTACTAAAGGTTTTGAGGGGTCTTTGATTTTATCGGTAATCATGTAGTGGTCGGCAGTACCGTTAAACCAGATGTATTCGGGACGTACATCTTTTTTAAATACGGCGGTACCATGCTTGGCATCAAAATGTATTTTAACATTTTTGTAAACTTTTCCGTCGAATGTATAGGTGCTGTCTTTTGTGTTTATTTTGGTTATTAATTTGCCGTTTTTGTCGTGCATGGCTGCGGTTGACCAGTCCCAAATAATTTTGGTTTCGTGTAATTTGGCATAGCCTGTTATGTGGCAGGTTTGACAGGCAATGGTTTTAAAGTGGTCGTTTAACAGTTTGCTTTTGTGCGGTTTTGATGTGTGGCACTCTTCGCAGGTAGCACGATTGCTGTTGGATGACGAAACGGAGTAAAGCTGACCCGATATTTGATGTTGGTGTGTTTTGTGGCAATCGATACACTGCATGTTTTTGCCGTCTTTACCCATTCCCATATGAACATCCACATCGCCGTGAAGTCCGGTGTGTGCACTCAGTAATCCTATTTCCAAATCACCGTGTTTTACATTGTTTCCGCCTCCGCCGGTAAAGTGGCAGCTGCCGCAGTTGTTCCGTTTTGGCAAATTAACATGTTGCGCAACAAAGCTGAGGTTAACACCGGCTGCCGGATATCCGGAACCCGAACCGGGGCCTTTGCCGGGTTTGGATTTTTTATAGGTTTTGGTACCGTCGTGGCATATCAAACAGTCGATGTTGTTTTGATTGTTGAAATCAAAGTTTTTATCGCCGTAGCCATATCCGGCATGACATTTTGAACAGAGTTTTTCGTTGGAGTTAACACCGATACAGAAGTTGTTCAGCAGGTTTTTCTTTCCCAGTTCAAAAGTCCCTCTTCCGGGAATGGAGTCGGTTTTTAACCATTTCCAGTGTTGTGTTTTCATAAACTCTTTACCCCGTCCGTTATGGCAGCTTAAACAGGCTTCGGTAACTTCGGGGCCGGTTTTGAAATCCTGCTGTAAAATCTCAAATTTTGAGTGGTCAACCGGAATGGAGTCGTGTTTCAGACTAATCTCCGATGAGGGGTAATAATCGCTGTCCCTGTCGCTATTGTAATTGAATACTATCCATAGGATAATAACCCAGGGAATAATGATGATAAAAATGATTTCAAGTATTTTTTTCATGTGAAAAATCTTTTATGTTGATGAGGGCAAAATTATATCTCATGCCTTATAAAATAAAAGATGTCAGTTATTTATATTATATTTAAATATATTCGATACCTAAAAATATTATGCATGCAGAATAAGTTGTAGTACTGTTTTTTACAGCACTATTTATAAAGGATATAACCTGAAAATTTGAGATATTTAATTTAGAAATCTCTCTAAATATGTTTGTCGGGATAGTATTTAAATTCAGGAAGCTTTTATTCATCGCAATCTTTTGAACAGACAGCAATAAAGTTCATTACCCTGTCGTAACGGGCAAGGGTTACCGGGGCGGCATTGAACATATTAATATTGCAGTTGTTTTTAATGCTTTCAACCAAATGCTCAAACCGTTCAAATCCTATTGTATAGGGAAGCTCAACAAAATAGCGGTTTCGGGGTAAATCAAAAGTCTGCCTTTTTACTATTGTAAATTTGCCTTTGCTTTTTTTTGAAAAGCATTTTCTCTCTGCCTGGTGTGTCAGATATTTATATGTTTGATTTTCCCCGTCAGGTAATCCGATTGCATGAAGAATGGATGAAAGATTATAACACGAAAAAAGTCTAATTTAGTGCCTTCCTAAAACAGGGGGGGGGTTACACCGCCGCAAAAGCAAAAAGAATTATATAAAATAACCTGTTTTGATTTTGTTTTGAGATAAAATATTGATTTAGAAATGAGACAACAACTGTTTGTAGTTTTTATAACACTTTTAGTGTTTCAAATTAACACTTTGGAAGCACAAAAGAATCGGAAAAATAATTCAACATCAATTTATCACAAAGGATGGATTGACTTCAACAAAAATGGTAAAAAAGATATTTACGAAGACCCCGGTCAGGATATTGATGCACGTGTTGAAGATTTGCTGTCGCAAATGAGTATTGAGGAGAAAACAATGCAGATGGTTACTTTGTACGGTTACAAACGGGTTGCAAAAGACCAGCTGCCAACACCCGAATGGAAAACGGCAATATGGAAAGACGGACTTGCCAATATTGATGAACACTGTAACGGTGTGGTTGAATCCGATTATATGTATCCATACTCAAAACATGTTTGGGCTTTAAATCAGGTTCAAAAGTTTTTTGTTGAAGAGACAAGACTTGGCATTCCGGTTGAATTTACAAACGAAGGTATCAGAGGGTTAAATCATACAAAAGCAACATGTTTTCCGGCTCAAATTGCTGTTGGCTGTACCTGGGATAAAAAACTTGTGAATGAGATAGGTAAAATAACAGGCACGGAAGCCCGTGCATTAGGTTACAATAATGTCTATTCGCCGATTATGGATGTTTCGCGCGACCAGCGTTGGGGCAGAATTGTAGAAACATACGGGGAAGACCCTTTTCTTGTTGCAGAATTAGGCATACAGCAAATTAAGGGGATACAGGCAAACAGGGTAACAAGCACTTTAAAACATTTTGCAATTTACTCTGCTCCAAAAGGTGGCAGAGACGGGAAAGTACGTACCGACCCTCATATTACAAACAGAGAAGCACACAGTATATATCTATATCCTTTCCGCAGAGGTATTCAGGAGGGCGGCGCTTTGGGAGTAATGAGTTCCTATAACGATTATAATGGCGTTCCGGTTACAGGAAGTGAATATTTTCTTACAAAACTATTACGAAACACGTATCATTTTAAAGGATATGTTGTTTCCGACTCGTGGGCTGTTAAGTTTATTTCGGAAAAACACCATACTGCTGCCACATATAAAGAGGCTGTTCGTCAATCGGTGCAGGCCGGGCTTAATGTACGTACCTCTTTTGAAATTCCCGAAAATTTTGTGTTGCCCTTACGTGAATTAATAAATGAAGGTTCCATTTCCACCAAAATAATAGACGACAGAGTCAGAGATGTTTTAAGAGTGAAGTTTTGGGAAGGGCTTTTTGATAATCCGTATCATGACGAAAAGGCGGTAAATGACATTGTAAATACCGAAAAGAGTAAAAAAGTGGCGCTTCAGGCATCGCGTGAAGCCATTGTTTTATTGAAAAATGAAAACAAGCTGTTACCGTTAAATATTTCAGATTATAAAAATATTTTAATATGTGGCCCGAATGCAAAAGAGGAGGCCTCTTCGGAAAGTCGTTACGGCCCAAATCATATTGATGTGATTTCAGGCTTTGAAGGTATTGAGGCTTTTGTTGGCGACAAAGCTGATGTTCAATACGCAAAAGGTTGCCTGCTGTACAATCCCGATACCTGGCCTGAACAAGAGCTGTATCCCGTTGCCGTAGGCGATAAGGAACAACAACTTATGAACGAAGCCGTTAACAAAGCAAAAGCGTCGGATTTAATTATAGCTTTTTTAGGTGAAAACAGCAAAATAGTTGGAGAGTCATGTTCGCGTACAAGTTTGGATTTGCCTGGGAATCAACGAAAATTTTTAATGGAGCTTAAAAAAACAGGTAAACCAATAGTGCTTGTATTATTAAACGGACGGCCACTATCAATAAATTGGGCAAATAAAAATATACCGGCTATTATTGAGGCATGGTTCCCCGGAATGTATGGCGGCACCGCCATTGCAGATGTACTTTTCGGAAAATATAATCCCGGAGGAAAGATGAGTGTTACTACACCCAAAACAGTGGGGCAAATACCTTATAACTTTCCATTTAAACCGGGTTCGCAGGCGGACAGGGAAAAGAGAGGAGGCTCACGTGTTTTCAAAGAACTTTATCCTTTTGGCTACGGCTTAAGTTATACAACTTTTGAATATTCAGACTTAAAAATAACACCCGGTAAAGGAGGAATAGCATCATCAATAAATGTATCTTTTAAGGTTAAAAATACAGGAGAATATGATGGTAGCGAAGTGGTTCAGCTGTATGTAAACGATGCTGTAAGCTCAGTTACACAATACGAAAAACAGTTGCGCGGATTTGACAGGGTTTCGTTAAAAACAGGCGAAGAGAAAACAGTTGATTTTGTTATTACCCCTGAAGATATTGCTTTGTACGACAGAAATATGAACTTTGTTGTGGAGCCGGGTAAATTTAATATTCTCATCGGAAGTTCTTCAACGGATATAAGGCTAACGGGTTCTTTTATCTTAACTGACAAACAATTAAATGAACGATAAAATATTAGCGAACTAAAGCCCCCTGTATCATCAAGCCTTTCCGGTGTAAACCGTTGGTTTCAAAACGTACTTTATAAAGCAGTATATCAAAAACGGTTTTGCTTTTACATAAGTTTCCGTTTCTTTAGTTTTTATCATTTTGTCAGCCTGATTGCAATTCAAACATTGGTGGGTGTGGAAATAAAAAAAATGATTTATTATTGTATCCTTATTTACCAAAAGGCTCCATGAGAATATATAAAGTTATTGCCACCCTTTTATTTCTGATTTATCTCGGGCTTCTTTTTTATTTGTACGGAGGAGCCGACAGCAGCAAAGCCTACCCGAACAAACCCATAACCATTGTGGTGCATTCCAAACCCGGTTCTTCCATCGACCTTATGTCGCGTAAGGTTGCCGGTTTGGCACGTAAATATTGCCCGCAGCCTTTTGTTATCGAAAATCATCCGGGTACTCAGGGTATTGTGGCCATGCAATATGTGATGGATAAAAAGGCCGACGGTTATACCATGCTGGGCGTTACCAAGTCGTTTTTAAGCACCCTTGTGGTTAACAAAAGCAATGTGGCCATTTCCGACTTTCTTTTTCTTTCCAATATGATATCGGACCCCGAAGCGGTTATTACCAATAAGGCAAGCGGATACAAATCGTTACAGGATGTTGTGGATAAGGCGAAGGAAGAAGGCAGACAGGTGTGGATTGGCCCCGGAACCGGAAGCCGTGACCATTTAATGGCTTTAAAGTGCTGGGAAATACTCGGTATAAACGGGCAATGGGTTGATTATAAAAGCGGGCCGCAGTCGGTGTTGGCCATGTTGCGTAACGAAGCACCGGTTTATGTGGGAAACCCTTCGGATATTTTGGGAAAAGATGATTTGAAAATATTGGCAATAGCCGCCGAAAACCGGCTGGAAAGTTTGCCGGATGTGCCCACTTTTAAAGAGTCGGGATATGATATTAATGAATCCATGTGGCGCGGCTTTGCCGTTAAAAAAGGAACCTCCGAAATAGCAACAGCTTATTTGTCGGAGGTATTGAAAAAGGTTTCGCAGGATGAGGAGTGGATTGCTTATTGCAGAGAGGTTTATTCTTTTCCGGATTATCTCGATTCCAAAACCTTTTCAAAAAGAATTGATGACGAAACGGCCGAAACCATTGCCTATTTGAAAAAAGCCGGTTTGCTAAACAGTTATGTTAACAAAGGCCCGGTTCCTCTTTTGATGATGGCCGTTATTTTTGCGCTTTTTATCTTTTTTGTTTTGATGCTGATTACCGGATTTAAAGTAAAACGGCTTACCTACAATCTGATTTTGTCGGGAGTGTTTGTGTGGATTTCGGTTTTCTTTTTCTATCAAACTTTTCTTTTTAAAATCCCCGAAGGGTTGAACATCACCAGCCCGGCACTTATTCCGAGGTTATGGTCGGTTTTATTGTTTGTTACGGCAATATGGAATCTGGTAAACGAATTAAAAGGAAAATACAAACCGGTTAAAAGCGGAAGGATAAAACTTACAGGCAAAATATTGTTGGTGTTGGTATTGTATTTTATTGCCATTCCGTATGCCGGATATTATTTATCAACGCCCTTTTTTTTACTGGCCGGATTTTATATTCTCAAATATCGTAAATGGCCGGTAATGATTGCTTACGGTTTTGGATTTGTGGTGTTTTCGTTTGTGGTGTTTCAGCTGTTGTTAAAAATTGACCTGCCGCTTGGGAGCCTGTTTATGTAAAGAATAACGGATATGGATATTATACATAATTTGAGTCTGGGTTTTTCGTCGTTAATGCACCTTACACCGTTGCTGATGATTTTGATTGGCGTGGTTGTGGGCATTATGGTGGGTGTTTTGCCCGGGCTTTCCCCCTCAATAGGGGTTGCCCTGATGTTGCCGGCTACCTTTGGAATGGACCCCATGAGCGCGCTGGTACTGCTAACGGCGGTTTATCTTTCGGCCAATTACGGAGGCTCCATCACTGCCATCGCCATTAATACACCGGGAACACCCGGAGCGGTTGCCACCACTTTCGACGGCTATGAGTTAACCAAACAGGGAAAACCCATGTATGCTTTAATTACATCGTTAACGGCTTCCACGGTTGGCGGTTTGGTAGGAACGGTAATTCTTATCCTGTTTTCCATTCCGTTGGCACAACTGGCTCTGTCGTTTGAATCATACGAATATTTTGCTTTGGGTGTTTTCGGTATGACCATTATTTCGTCGCTGGCAGGAGACAATCCGGTAAAGGGATACATTGCATCGCTGCTGGGTTTGCTTTTGGTTACCGTTGGCTTTGATACGCAGTTGCCGTTTTCGCGTTTTAATATGGGTATTCCGCAACTTGCCGACGGAATAGAGTTTATTCCGGCACTGATCGGGTTGTTTGCCTTAGGTGAAATATTTTTTAGTATTGAGCATTTTAAGGTGCTTAAAAAAGAGGTTTCGGCAAAAAAAGCCATTCATAAAAATAAAAAACTACCCTTTAGAAAATTGTGGAAGCTGAAAGGTTTGATGCTCCGTTCATCGGTGGTGGGTACGCTTATTGGGGTTATTCCCGGCGCAGGAGGAACCATTGCCACCTTTATTGCATACAACAATGCCAAAAGCACCAGCAAACATCCCAAACGGTTTGGCAAAGGTTCGCTGGAAGGGGTTGCCGCTCCCGAAGCTGCCAACAACGGATCGGTGGGGGGCGCTTTGGTGCCTTTGTTAACCCTCGGTATTCCGGGAAGCGCTTCAACAGCCGTGCTGATTGGTGCCCTGATGGTTCATAAACTGAATCCCGGCCCTCAGCTGTTTGAAAATGAACCGGGGCTGGTGTACGGTCTGTTTATCAGTTTGTTTCTGGCCAATCTGGTGATGATGGGGCTGGGATTGATGGGAAACAGGCTTTGGGTACGTATAATTGAAGCTCCTAAAAAGCTGCTCTATCCGCTGATTATTGCCCTTTCTTTTATCGGCAGTTACTTTATTCAAAATTCTCTTTTTGATGTGGGAACCTGTCTGGCTTTCGGCCTTCTGGGCTGGATGCTGAAAAGAGGAGGATTTCCCACGGCACCCGTAATTTTAGGATTGATACTGGGCAGGATGATAGAAGAAAACCTGCGTCTTTCGCTGGTAAAAGGTGATGTTTCCGATTTTTTTACCCGCCCCTGGAGTTTGATTATTTTGGTGCTGGCGGCAGTTTCGTTCCTTCTGCCCATCATTAAAAAACGATTGAACAAGCCGGTAAAAAAACAATAAGATTAGTGTGCTCATTTTCAAAACGGACAGTGTCTAATTGCTAAATAATTCGGATATTTGTGTTTTACATTTTGTGTCAATGAATTTTCAAAACAATTCCCAACTGCAGCTGGCTCACGACTTTGTTCAGTTTACCGGAAGAAATGTTTTTTTAACCGGAAAAGCAGGAACAGGGAAGACCACCTTTTTACATTATTTAAAAAAGCATTCCTCAAAACGGATGGTGGTAGTGGCACCCACGGGAGTGGCGGCCATCAATGCAGGCGGGGTAACCATTCATTCTTTTTTTCAAATATCCTTTGGCCCTCAAATTCCCGAATATCTGCATGCCCGTCAGAAAGACGAAAACGGTAAGGGGGTTAAGCGGTTTAACCGTAACAAAATCAACATCATCAAAAGCATGGATTTGCTGGTGATTGATGAGATAAGTATGGTGCGGGCCGATTTGCTGGACGGCATTGATGCAGTATTACGAAAATTTCGCGACCACAGCCGCCCCTTTGGCGGTGTGCAACTGCTGATGATTGGTGATTTGCAGCAACTGGCTCCGGTGGTGAAGGAGGATGAGTGGAGCCTGTTGCGAAATCATTACGACACCCCTTTCTTTTTTAGCAGTAACGCCCTTAAAAAAACACATTATGTAACGGTTGAACTGACTTTTGTTTATCGCCAAAAAGATGAAAGTTTTATCAAATTGCTTAACAAGGTTCGCGACAATAAAATGGATGATGAGGTGGTAACCCTGTTAAACAAAAGGTACAGGCCTGATTTTAATTTCGATACGCCGGGGTACATTATTTTAACCACCCACAATGCCAAAGCCAAGGCCATCAACGATGAAAAGATGCTGGCACTTAAAGGCAAAGAAAAAAAATTTAAAGCCGTAATAAAGGGTAATTTCCCGGAACTTATCTACCCGACCGAGCCTGATTTGCGACTTAAAGAGGGCGCACAGGTTATGTTTGTTAAAAACGATCCCGACCCTGATAAGCGGTTTTATAATGGTAAAATAGGTGTGATAACCGAAATTGGGAAAAACAGGGTAACGGTGCTTTGCGAAGGCGATGATGAGCCTATTGAGGTGTCGCCGCTGGAATGGGAGAAAGTGAAATATACCATTAACGATAAAACCAAAGAGATTAAGGAAGATATTGAGGGTACCTTTACCCAGTTGCCCCTGAAACCTGCATGGGCCATTACCATTCATAAAAGTCAGGGACTTACTTTTGAAAAAGCGGTTATTGATGCTCAGGCCGCTTTTGCCCACGGTCAGGTATATGTGGCGCTCAGCCGTTGTAAATCGCTGGAAGGTATGATACTGAGCAGCCGGATTACCAACACAAGCATCAAACACGATGCTACCGTTGAACGATTTACAAAAAACTTTGAAGAGAAGCAGCCCGACAGCAATGAACTGGAAAAATCAAAGCAGGATTTTCAGCGTCAGCTTTTAACCGATTTGTTTGATTTTGAAGCATTGCGCCGTAGAGTATTTTATCTGTTAAAACTGGCTGACGAACATGCCGCATCGCTGCAGGTTGATTTGAAAACACCTTTTTTATCCATGAGCGATAAACTAAAAAACGAGGTGGTGATTGTTTCCGAAAAATTCAACCGGCAACTAACGGCGCTGCTGAGTGAGGAACCGCAGGTTGAAAAGAATGAAAAACTGCAGGAGCGTGTTAAAAAGGCATCGGGCTATTTTTCGGAAAAGTTGCAGACGTTAATTATTGACAAAATTGACGAAACGGATATTGAAACCGACAATAAAGCCGTGCGCAAATCCATTTATGATGCGCTTAATAAATTGTCGGAGGACGCGGCATATAAGTTTGCCTGTTTGAAAGCCTGCGAAAACGGATTTGTGGTACAAGATTATTTACAGGCAAAGGCACTTGCTTCCATTGATGAGCCTGTAAAAACGAAGCCCGGGAAAAAGGCCGTGTCAAAAACCGACGCTACCCTGGAACACCCCGAACTTTATATGCGGCTAAAACATTGGCGTGATGCCAGGGTGGAAGAGACGGGCCTGCCTTATTACATGATTTTACCCTTAAAAACCATGCGCGAAATAAGCAACAAGCTCCCGGTTACACTTCCGGCTTTAAAAGCGGTAAAAGGAATGGGTAAAAAGAAACTGGAACTTTACGGTAGTGAGCTGCTGGAGATTGTAACCGATTATTGCGACGAAAATGATTTTCAGCCCGAACCTTACATCGAACCTGAAATAACTCCCAAAAAGCCCACCAAACAAATCAGTTTTGAAATGTGGCAGGAGGGAATGTCGGTACAAAAAATTGCCGAAGAGAGGGGCTATACCGAGGGTA
Source organism: uncultured Lentimicrobiaceae bacterium (assembly GCA_964400655.1). Lineage (GTDB taxonomy): Bacteria > Bacteroidota > Bacteroidia > Bacteroidales > F082 > B16-G9. The sequence continues at coordinate 21,428 of CAYNVN010000121.1, read as the reverse complement.
CCATCGAACGGCACCTTGCCTTTTATGTTGAATCGGGTAAACTTCCCGTCGAAAAAATGGTTGCCCCCGAAAAAGTAACCCTGATAAGCGATTATATGAAAGAGCATCCCGATGAGGGGCTGGGCGCGGTAAAGGAATTTTTTGGCGACAGGGTTACATGGTCGGAATTACATTTTGTAAGGGCTTTTTTGAATGGAGAGAAAACAAAAAATTCATAAAAAAAAGCCACCGGATTTCTCCGGCAGCTTTTTATCATTCAAAAACCAGGGAATCACTACTTGCCGCTTTTTTTAGCGATATACATTTCTACTGTACAGCTAAAAGTTTGTCCTTCCGTAATTTGGATTTCGGTGAGTGCAGGACTTCCAAGCCCGCCCGAGCCATACCAGCCAACATAATCTCCGGTTGACCAAATTCCGTTGTTGTCCATATCTTTCCAAACATCAAGGTAATAATTACCCGGATTGATGTTGGTTAAAGTAAAGGATACACTGGCTCCCGAACCCGAAACGGTACCGAATTTTACCGGTGAGTTATTGTTCCAGTTATCAAGTGTGGTGTAAATACTAACCTTTGCATTGGAAAGGTCGCCCGAGGTGCCGGCAGGAAAACTGGCGGTACCGGTAATTTGCGTAACAGGAGCGGTAACGCTTAGTGCTCCGTTGCTGCTGGCCGACCCTCCTTTGCCGTCGTTAACGGTTACGGTTACCGAGTAGCTGCCTGCCTGAGCCGGTGCTGTCCATGTGGCAGTGGCTCCGTTTCCCTGAATAGCTCCGCCGGTGGCGGTGTAGGTATAGGTTAAGGCATCGCCGTCAGGGTCGCTGGCGGTTACTGCAACGGTTACTGTTCCGTTTGCCGCCACGCTGCCCGGAGTAACGGTTACTGCGCTGATAACAGGATTGCTGTTCTCATCTTCTTTTTTGCAGGATGTTGATAAAACCAGGATCATCATCACTGACACTGTTAAGGTGGATAAAATGATTTTCATAATAATAAATTTTGTTTGTTAATTGTTTATTTCCAAAACCGTAATATTGATAACAAATATTTTGTGTAAAAGATGAAATCGATCACCGGTTTTCATGATCAAAAATAGTATGGTACCTCCTCCGTTCATAATAAAAAGGATAAGCGTATATGAATTTTTATTATTCGCAGGCTTATTAAGAAAATGTGAATTTGAATGGTGGCATTAAACGGTCTGTGCTTGCTTTATTACGAATACAAGCTGCCGGAAGCCGGTGGTTATTTTTTTCCGGGGGCAGGAATCATTTCGTCGGGTTTGAACTGCCAGGTTTCTTCAATTTCCCAGTTGGCACGTACATTTATGACTTTTTGAAAATAGGTTACCGGTTCGGGCTCCAGCTTTTTGATATAATTGCCCGGATCCCATTTGCCGTTGTTGTTTTTATCCACTATAATTTTGAACAGGTAATTTCCCGGTTTTAAATACTCCATATACACTGCGGTGTCGGCGGTAAAAGATGTTTGTCTGAAAACCTCTTCTTTACCGTTAATTAACTGAAACAGGTAACTTCCCTTTTCGCCGGGTTTAAGGTTAATGGTTAAAGTGCCGTACTCTTTAATTGGTTTTACACCAAAATTCAACGATTTCTCTTTATTGAAATATCCGTTCAGGTCGATAAAGCAGGAGTCGGGCAGAAACAGCCTGTATTTGGTATCTTCTTTAAGTTTGACCGGTAATACAAAATCCATATGTAACGAATCCTGCGGGATAAACGTGGGTGCGTAAACCGAATCTTCACCGGCTACAAAAAGTATCGAGTCGGTAAGGATTGTTTCTATGGGCTGGTCGAAGGTTATATGTAACGTTGTAACCGGTGATATGCCTCCCGTCATGTTTGTTTGCCAGGTAAGCAGGTCTTTTCTTTTCCTTTTTTCTTTTTCGTTTTTCCGTAATCGTACGTTCGGCTTTTTTTCGCGCAGTTTAACGGGGATAAACAGATTGTCGAGGGTGTCGCCACGGTTCGTCAAAAGGATGTTTAGGGTATCAACCGTTATTTCGGGTTCTTGTAAAAACCACCATAAGGTGTCGTGTTCGGCCGACCATTTGGTTAAATGCCAAACATTACGTTGAGGATAATTTACCGCGTTGATGCTTACATTATCTGCAGGATTGGAAAAAATAAACCGGATGGTGTTAAGCCTGATGAGTTTGGCTTCCATTAGCCGTTGAACGGTATCGTATTGCTTAAACAATAATAGTTTTAACGGAGTTATTTTTCCCGTTTTTTGAAGGGTGTCGAGCAGCAAACTGTCGGAAATAATTTGTGCGGCCGAATCTATTTCAATGGCAACCGAATCGGTTGCAATTGTGGTGTCCACTTTTGCAGGGGTTATGTATTCGGGATAAACAAGTGTGTCGGAAAAGGCAATCTCTTCGGAGGGCTGGTCGAAAATATAGTTGTTGTTCAGGTCCTTTAATGCAAAAACAAGGTAGTTGTCGCCGGCCAGTCCCGAAAATTGAAAATTCCCCTGTTTGTCCGTTTTGCTTAAATAGTAAGGCGGTACCCTCATGGGCAGCGAGTCAAACGGTATGGTGTCGTTATCGTTGCGGTAGAGCATAACCATCACACCGTCGGCAGGTTTTAAATCAAATGCGTTGATAACTTTGCCGGCCATGCTTAACGAGTCAACATGGTCGCCGGTTGAAAAGAGGTAGGTAAAACTGTGTATCGGGTTTCCTTCCGTAAGGTCAACAATGGCATCGCCAAAATAAACCGAATAGGTTGTGTTGGGTTTCAGCTCGTTTTTAAATTTAACAATCAGCGATTTTCCTTTTAGGCGGAAGTCGGGATTTTCTTTAACGGGCGGCGAAATGAGCAGCTGTTCGTTAATTTTATCCAGCACCACAAATTCATTGAACTTTAATTCAAACTTATTGCCGGTAAAGTTTGCCGAGCCGTTGGGCGGTACCGATTGAACAATCTGCGGAGGTTTTACATCCTTTTTTCCGCCAGTGGGCATCATTTCGCGGGCACACGAAAAAATCACGGCAGCAAGCACTGCAGGTAAAATAATCTTAATCAGCTGTTTTAATGCCATCAACCTGTTAACAATTTATTTTACAAAGATGATAATTTATTTGAAAACTTAAATCAAAACATATAAAAGTTGAGTGGCCAACTTACGGTTTTGCTTCAGCGGTTTTGTTTTAAGGCTTTTACAAAGGATACATTGTTTTTCGGATAAAGGCCTGGATTTCGGATGGTTGAAAAAATACAGATAAAAAAATAGTGAATGGATGAAATAGCTGCTATTTTTGTAAAAAATATTAAAATATGAAAAAATATGTTTTATTGACGATGGCCCTGGTGATTGGGGTTTCGTCATTTGGTCAAACCCTTTTGTCGGGTGACAGGATACAGCTTGATAGTATTGTAAAAAACGGTGAGGGAACCGATACCTTTCATGAAAAATATCAATACGATTTTTACGGCAGGCTGGTTTACCGTTATAACTTTTCGTACAATAACAATGTGCTTCACGAAACAGAATGTACCCGTGAGTACAGCGATAGGCATATTGTTCAAATTACCAAACAGAGTGCAAGCGATTCAAAAGCGTTATTGAACGATGAAAAGAGGGAGATGTTTTTAAACGATGCGGGTGCGCTTGTTGAAGAGCAACAGTATAAATGGAATACGGTTTCGGAAGAATGGGAACAGTTGGAAAGATCGGTTTATACATACAATAACGCAGGGTTGCGAATCAGCGGTTCTGTTTATCGAGTGGTTGATGAAAGCGGACAGATGAAGCTATACCGTACCGATACCATCGAATACAACGAAATGAATATGCCCGTTACCATTTTGGTTAAACAGTTATCGGGTTCGCAACTGGTTAACTTCAGCAAATCAACGTTGATTTACGATGCGGATACTTTGTTGTTAACGCGGTTGACGTATAACTGGGTGGCCAGTGCCGAATCGTGGGTTATCTCAAAAAGATTTGAATATGCTTATGAAACGCTTACCAAAACCATTACGGAAGAAAACTGGGTGTATGAAATTGGAGCATTTGTGAATTACCACAAGGCTGTTTATCATTATAATGATCAGGGAGATGTGGCTTATTATGAAAACTTTGGCTGGAATGAAGAAACGGAGGCATGGGAAGGAATTTCAAAAAATGAGTTTGCCCTTGAATACGATATTGCACCGGAATTAATCATTCGTCCAGATGCCGGTTTTTCCCCCTATACCACCTTGTACGAAGTTCCTGATCCCAAAGGGAAGGTTGCCGAAGCTGTTTATTACGAAACCGATAACGGCAACTGGGAAGTTAAAACCACTACCGATTATTACTATTCGGCTTTTAAACCGCAGTCGGTTACCGGAAAAAACATGTTGCAACTTGTTGTTTATCCCAACCCTGCAACAGATTATATTGTTGTAAAAGATATTCAGGATTATGACCGGTTTGCCATTTACACATCCCAAGGGCGTTTGGTAAACAGCGGAGATGTTGGTTCAAACCCTATAAACATAAGCCGGATACCGGCAGGTGTTTATCTTTTAAAACTGTCGGAAAAAAACAGACCTGTTTCCACGGGAGTTTTTGTTAAGCAATAAAAAAATCCCTGCATAAGCAGGGATTAAGAAACCAATATTTAAAGCGCATGGATATTGGTTTGCAAATCTTAAGAATCTAATTTTTCCCATTGCAGGGTGTGCCGGAAAAAGTATTTCGACCCGACGGCAGTAGCTTTGTTGTTTTTTATTTCTGTTATTTTCAGGTTAAAAACCATACCTTTTTCAGGGCCGTACATTTCACCGTCAATCCATTTGCCTTCTTTTTCATCGTATTTTAGGTTTTTAATAATGACCATACCCACCAACGGATTATTCCGTTTCGACTTGTCAGGGTTTTTCAGGTCAACCGTTTGACCGTTTTCATAACCGTTTAATGCGATAATTTTCCCGAAATATTCATTGTTAACTTTAAATATTTCAATGTCCAGTTTGTTTGGCAGCCTGTACTTTCCAATAATGTCGTTGGCTTGTTGTGAAAATCCTGTAGTTGTGGTAAGGAAAAGCACAATTAATAAAACGTTTTTAATCATTTATTTAAAGGTTTTGATTTTTAATTTGTGTAAATATGAATTACGATAACGTGTTAAAGCAAATATTATTTGATATTGCTGTAAATTGTTGTTATGGTATATTTACATAATTTGTTGGTAATAAATAGTGGCGTTGCTTTAAAAATTTTGTTTAGAACTGCAATATTTCAGTCATTATTCCAAAACGAATAACGCTGATCTGATGGTTGAAATAGATGTTGTAATAATCCATTCCGTGGTAAATATTTACAAACAGGCCTATCTCTTCTAAAAAACGCGGATGATAGTAAAATGTAAAACTTAAATTTAACCGGTTCAATGAGTACCAGTTCCAGTCGTAAAGTTTGCCGAACATCCAGGTTGTTTCGCCTTTCAGCGATATTTTAGCCCGTTTTTTTTGTTTGTTGCCGGCACCGTCAGGCAACTTAAATATTGAAAAGATGGAGTTCCAGCGATACAGCCCGTATGAGCCGATCATGGTATTATTTGTCAGGCTTTCGGGATGAAGTTCAAAAGAGGTTCCGAAAAACTGTACCGCATTAAGTTTTTTGTTGAAGTTGGTTACAATAATGCCCATCTCAATGTAATTGGTTGAAAAGTCGCCGGTTTTTAGATTAACCTCTCCGTTTTCCAACAAATATTCTCCGTCCTGGCCGTTTGAGTGGTGTGCTATTTTACCGAAAACACTAAGACTGTTTGCTTCGGTTTTTGATTTGAGTTTATAATATACCGTAATTTGTGGGATATAACTGGGGGTACGTACCGGAGCCGACTTTTCCTGATACATTCTGATGATGATTTGGGGTGTTAAAACGCCCATTAATCTCGAATCTTTATTTTGACGTATATGAAATCCGGGAATAATATTTGCTTCAAACCATAATGGCTCTATATTGCCAATATCTATGGGTGCCGTTATGTAACTGTTTCCCTGGTTAACCTGTGCTATGGTAGTTAAGCGTATTTCGGGAACCTTTTTGTTTTGAGCCTGACATTTTGCCAAAATCAAAATCCCCGTAAGAAGTATTATAAGTATGTTTTTCATTTTTAAAATATTATCGGTACAAGGCAACGCCAAATCCAAGCTCTATAATGTCGGTAATCGGTAACGATTTGTTTCCCGCTTTACTGGCTAAGTAAAGCCCCCGGGTACCTGCCCTTACATAAAAAGCCAGCCCCGATGCCGGCGATTTATTGGCCAGCAGTTTTGTTTTTATTTCACCACCCAAAAATACTCCTGCATTTCTTCCGGGCGACCACCAATAGTAACCTTTAGGATAGTTGTTAGGTAGTTTTACCCAATATTCGTTACCAAAAGTATGATGTAAATACCATCCTATGTTTAAAGGAAGAATTTCAATGTTATCGGATGCTTTAATTCTGAACAGTTTTGCCGTAAACTGCAAACTGATGCTGTGCAGGTCGTCGGTGGTAAACCACTTTGGAACATAACCGTAAAACAGTGAGATATCGAGGTTTTGTTTGAAAAAGGTGTAGCCAACTCCTGCCGATAAAAAGCCTATTCCTCCGGCATATTGCAGTTTAACATAATCGGGGATAAACTTAACCCAAACCGAAGTATCGGCTTTTGGAGAAGCTTCAGCGTGTTGCGCCACTGATGGGGTTCCCGCCATAAAAATTAATATAATTAGTATTTTAAAACGCATACTCCTTAATATTAAAGTGATGGCCGCTAATGTCAATGACTGTGAATTTCCGGTGTTCTACACCGTAAACATTAACATAGGTAATGCTGTCGGGAAAAGGTTTGTAAACATTGAAATGGTGTAAATGGCCGTGCACTCCAAACAGCACATTGTTATACTTTGCCAGCGTTTGATGGAAAGCTTCTGTTAAATCAGGGTCAAAATCAGCATCCGTGGGAGGCACATGGAAAATAACTACGGCATAACTGAAATCATCGGCGGGTTTTAGCTCATTATCAAGCCAGTTTAAATCGGGTACTTTACCGTTGAATTTAAATTCGCGGCTGTTTGTGTTTAAAAAAACAAACTTTATTTTGCCGTAAATAAAGCTGAAGTTGTAGTCGCCAAACATTTCGGTGTAAGCCTGTCCGCCATTTCCAACCATATCGTGATTTCCCAAAAGAACAAAATAGGGTATGTCAAGGTTTAGTAAAGAGGAGTTGCCCCACAAATACTGTTTTGGTAAACCGAAGTCGGCAATATCTCCAACATGAATTACAAAATCAAAAGGGCTTGTTTGGTTTACTTCGTTTACTTTGTCAACAAAATCTTCCAGTTCGTCATAAAACCTGTGCGAGTCTCCCGTAAATGCAATGTGTATGGTGTCAGGTGCTTTTTTTAATAATAATTTGGCTATATTGGTTTTGTTAACATCTCTGTTTTCGTCGTCAAAATCAATAACATAAGGTGAGTAGTCAAATACTTCGTTGCAAGAAGTGAAAAGCAGTAAGCCGAATAATAACAATATATTGATTTTTATTTTCATAACAGTTATTTTATGATCCGGAAATCTTCCTGCATCCCAATAATAACATCAATTATATCGCACATTTTTGGGATTGTAATGCTTCAAATCTTTCTGTTGTGCTTAATGTTTAATCCGTTTATTTCATCACTACACCGCTTTTGTTCATGTAAACTTTTGTTCTTTCGGTATTTTATTTTTTAATAATGAGTTTTAAACTGTTTAACAGTTGATCGCCTTCTTGTTTAAGGTTTTTCCGGCGTTCCTTGATATCCCATTGTTTAACAAGAAATCGTAACGAACCCATAACAATAAGTGCTAAATTTTTGCTGCTGATGTCTGTTCGTATATCGCCGTTTTCCTGGCCGGTAATAATGATGTTCTCGATGGTTTGCTCGTTTTGGTCAAGAACTTCGGTAATTTTATTTTTTAGTTGTAAATCGTTTTTAAAAATCTCTTCCGAAAAAATTACCGATACATAAGATGGCGACTCAATAAAAAGTTGGGTAATCTTTGAAAAGATAAATGAAATTTTATCAAATGCGGTTTCTCCAACAGTGGGTATTATGGCCGATAACATGGCAGCCATCTGTTTAAAGTTATCCAGAATGGTAAGTAAGATGCTGCTTTTGTTTTCAAAGTGGCGATATATGGCCGGTTCCGAAATGCCAATTTTTTTCGATAAATTTTTAATGGTTAATCCCTGAATACCTTTTTCGGCAATAAGCTCAAGTGCCGACTCCATTATTTGTGTTTGTCTTTCTGTTTGCATTACAATAAATTTATTTTACTTTTACGATCGAAATCCGCGACAAAGTTAGTTAATATTAACTAACATCCAAGCATTTTCTTAATTTTTTTTTATTTTAATAAACGGGTTGGTGCCTTTATAACCAAATATTATTTTAAAAATAATGTCGATTGTTTTATTAAATGTTTTTTTTAAAGCTGACCGGTTGGTAAAAAAATACGATTTATTAAAAGGGATGATTTAAGGAATATTTATACAATATGTAGCAGTATTAGATGTTTGACATTAAATAAAGCCGGTTAAATCAAAGTATTACAGGTTATAAAAAAAGTTATTTCAAAATCCAGGGTTTTAATAATGCAAAAAAACAATAAAAATAATTAGGAAGTTAGTTTATATTAACTAACTTTGCAAAATCATTTTTTCAATTTATCTTTATTATTGGTAAAATGGCTAATGAAGGTTTGTGATAAATGTTTTTTTATAGTACAGGTTAGTAAATATAAACTAACATATATAATTATATATTAAAAATGGAATTTAACTGGGAAAAAATCAAAATAAGGGCATATAAATTACTTGATCCGTTTATCGGTGTGTTAATTAAAACCGGTGTAACACCCAACGGGATTACAACAATTGGTTTATTTATTACTATGATTTCGGCTGCCGTTCTTGTTTACGGTGCCGAAGCGGGTGAGAGAGGAAATTACCATTATATAATGTGGTTTGGGGCTGTTACTTTATTTGCAGGACTATTTGATATGCTTGACGGTCAGCTTGCCCGCCGAACCGGAAAAACAACCAAATTCGGTGCTTTATACGATTCGGTATTAGACCGGTACAGCGAAATGGTTATGTTTTTTGGTATTGCTTATTACCTTGTTAGTTACGATTATCTTTTAAGTTCCGTATTCGCTTTTATTGCCATGATAGGTTCCATTATGGTAAGTTATGTAAGAGCCCGGGCTGAAGGATTGGGTGTGGAGTGTAAAGTAGGTATGATGCAGCGGCCTGAAAGAGTGCTTACCATTGGTATTACCGCAATATTGTATGGTATTGTGTCGATGGTTTTTGGCAATTTTAAGTTTTCGGTTGATTTTTTGCCTTTTCCGCTTTTTGAAAACATATCGGTTTTTACATTTCCCATATTTATTATGGCTGTATTAACAAACTATACCGCTTTTCAGCGATTGCATCATTGTTACGATAAAATGTAGAGGTTAAGATATATAGTAATTATTAAATTTAATAAAAATGAAATCACAAAACAGCATTAAAGCCCCCGACGGTAAGCTGGGTGTTCTTATTCCGGGTATCGGTGCGGTATCCACCACTTTTATGGCAGGAGTTTTTGCCACCAAAAAAGGAATTGGCAAACCTGTTGGGTCTATTTCGCAGATGGGAAAAATCAGACTTGGAAAACGGACCGAAAACAGAAATCCTGCAATAAACGACTTTGTTCCTCTTGCACCTGTTGAGAATCTGGTTTTCGGAGGTTGGGATATTTTTAAAGAAAATGCTTATGAGGCTGCTTTAAACGCAGGAGTTTTAGATAAAGATTTGCTTGACTCTGTAAAAGATGAGCTGAGTGCCATTGAACCGATGCCGGCAGTTTTCGATTCGGCATATGTTAAAAACATACATGGCGAGAATGTGAAAATAGAAAATACCAAAATGGAATTGGCCCTGGAAGTAATGGAGGATATCGAATATTTTAAATCGGCCAATAATTGTAGCAGGATGGTTATGATTTGGTGTGCTTCCACCGAAGTTTATACCCGGGAAACCGAAGTTCATCAAACAATAGAAAATTTTGAAAAAGGTTTAAAAGAAAATCATCCTTCCATTTCACCCAGCATGATTTATGCTTATGCCGCATTAAAAAGCGGGGTTCCGTTTGTTAACGGTGCACCTAACCTTACAGTTGATATTCCCGCTTTAATTGATATGGCTAATAAACTTAATATTCCCATTGCTGGTAAGGACTTTAAAACAGGCCAAACGCTGATGAAAACCATTTTGGGACCGGGGTTAAAATCGCGTTTAATTGGTATTGACGGCTGGTTCTCAACAAATATTCTGGGCAACAGAGATGGCGAGGTGCTTGACGATGTTGATTCGTTTAAAACCAAAGAGGTTTCCAAATTAAGTGTTTTAGACAGTATTTTGGAGCCCGATAAGTATCCTGAACTTTATAAAGATATGTATCATAAAGTAAGGATTAATTACTATCCTCCCAAGGGAGACGATAAGGAGAGCTGGGATAACATCGATATTTTCGGCTGGCTCAATTATAAAATGCAAATCAAAGTTAATTTCTTATGTAAAGATTCCATTCTTGCCGCTCCGGTAGTTTTGGATTTGGTTTTATTTATGGACCTTGCTCAACGAGCAGGATATAAAGGCATTCAGGAGTGGTTGTCGTTTTATTTTAAATCGCCGCAAACCAAAAAAGGGCTGGAACCCATCCATGATATTTTCCTTCAAAAAATAAAATTTGAAAATACTTTGCGCTATATGATGGGAGAAACCCTGATTAACCACCTTGGTCTTGATTATTACGAAGAGGAGTAAATGAAAACAGCAAAAATAATAGCATCGGGATTAGGAACAGGATATGCACCTGTTGCACCGGGTACGGCAGGTTCGGTACTTGGAATAACCTTTTTTTACGGGTTAAACCTTTTGCTGAACCATTTGGGAGTAGGAAAAACAGGTGTTTCGGTTCTTAATCTTTTTGCTGTTATTATTTTGTTGCTGTGGGGTGTTTATGCCATTAAAAAGGTTCACCGGATATGGGAACACGATTCGCCTAAAATTGTTATTGATGAAATTGTGGGAGTGGGCATTGCGGCCGTTGCCATTCCGCTTAAATGGCAGTACTACCTCTACGCCCTTATTTTGTTTAGAATATTTGATATTGTAAAACCCTTTGGCATTAAAAAACTCGATAACCTTAAATCCGACTGGAGTGTTATGCTGGATGATGTGTTGGCGGGAGTTTATGCAGCTGCTGTTTTGCAATTGGTAATGTATCTTGAAATTTTATAAGTGGTGAATACAAAACCGAAAACACTAACTTCATTTTTCAGATACAATGTTGTGGCTATTGTTGCTACATCGGTTGATTTTGCCGTATTTATTCTTTTTACGGAGGCCCTGGAAATCTGGTATCTCCTTTCGGCCGTTATCGGTGCGGTTTCAGGAGGAATAACCGCGTTTGTTATGGAACGAAACTGGACTTTTATGAAAACCGGCGGGAAGGTTTCCGCCCAGTCATTTAAATACATATTGGTTTGGTCTGTCAGTATTTTTTTAAATACCGCAGGCCTTTATTTGCTGGTTGAATTTTTTAACTGCCGGTATATTATCTCTAAAATAATAGTTGCAATTATTGTGGGTATCGGGTTTAACTTTTTAACACATAAATATTTTGTTTTTAAATAAGGATTAGTGGTGAGGATTAAACAAATAATATATATCGTTTTAATTGCTTCTTTATTGGCGGTTATACCGGCAAAAGAGAGCCGTGCCCAAAAAATGACCCGTGTAAGAGGTACGGTGATTGATGCAGGAACCAAAGAGCCTTTACCTTTTGTAAATATTGTTTTTGTGGGAAAAAATATAGGCACTACAACCGACTATAACGGAAAATACAGTATTGAAACATTATGGGCATCCGATTCGCTGCAGGCATCATTTTTGGGTTACAATAGTCAGACTAAAAAAATAATACCGGAAAAAAATCAGGTTGTAAATTTTGAACTGAAATCAAAAAGTATCGATTTAAATGAAGTGGTTATATCAACTAAAAAGAAACGATATAGAAACAAAGGAAACCCTGCGGTTGACCTTATTAAAAAAGTTATTAAAAACAAAAACCTAAACCGTAAAGAAAGTCTGGATTATTACGAATACAATAAGTATGAAAAGGTTGAGTTTGACCTGAATAATATTACCGAAAAATTTAAAAGTAAAAAGGTATTTAAAAAACTACAATTTGTTTTTAATTATGTAGATACTTCCAAAATAAACGGCAAACCGTACCTTCCGGTATTCTTAAAAGAAACAGTCTCAAAAAAGTATTATCGTAAAAACCCGAAAAGTGAAAAAGAATACGTTTCCGGAACTAAAATGATCGGCTTTCACGACTATCTTGATAATGAGGGAATCAGCTTTATGATTGACAATATGTATCAGGATATCGATATTTACGATAATAATATTACGCTGTTAACCAATCCGTTTGTCAGCCCTTTGTCAACTATTTCTCCGGTTATTTACAAATTTTTTATTCTAGATACGGTTGATGTTAACGGCTATAGCTGTATTAATCTTGCTTTTCAGCCTCGAAACAGGCAGGACTTTGCCTTTGTTGGTAACTTATACATTACCAATGATAAAAGATATGCGGTTATTAAAGCCGATATGAGAATAACCGATGACATTAATTTGAATTTTGTTAACGACCTTAAAATCGTTCAGGAGTATTCTTACATCAATAACCAATGCTGGATGCTTACCAGAGATAATCTTGTGGTTGATTTTAATCTTGGTAAAAAAGGTATCGGAATGTTCGGAAGAAAAACGGTTTATTACGATAATTATCTGTTTAATAAAAAACGACCCGATACCGTTTACAGAGGTGTTGAAAATATAATTCGCGAACCCGGATATAATGAACGTGATACCGCTTTCTGGGGTAAAAACCGGTTGGTTGACCTTTCGGATAAAGAAAAAAATATTTACTCGATGGTTGACAGCGTTCAACATGTGCCGGCATTTAAACGAACAATGGATATTGTTATGCTGCTGGTTGCAGGCTATTGGAATTTCGGAAAAGTTGATGTTGGACCGGTTAATACTTTTTATAGTTTTAATGATGTGGAAGGATTTCGCTTAAGAGCTGGAGGACGAACCAGCGAGAAATTCAGTAAACGATTAAGACTTGAGGGCTATCTGATGTACGGGTTTAAAGATGAAAGATTTAAATATTCATTAAAAGGCACATGGTCGCTTAATAAAAAACCGTTAAAAGAAAATCCGAAACACTATTTTTCTGCCATGTATCAGGTTGAAACCAATTTCCCCGGTATGGAGATGCAGTTTATAAATGAAGATAATTTTTTACTTTCGTTTAAAAGGGGAGTTTCAGATAAAATACTTTACTACGAAATGTTTGAACTTAAACATTATAAAGATTGGAAAAACGGGTTTTCTACCACACTCATCTTTAAAAATATGAAACAGGAACCCGGAGGAACGTTATATTTTAACTACGATGATTATTCGATTAACCAGATTGTTACCAGCGAAATTATTACCCGTTTACGTTTTGCACCCAACGAAAAGTTTTATCAGGGAATGGATTTCAGAGTTCCCATTATTACAAAATATCCCATCTTTCAAATATCCTATACACAGGGTTTTGAAGGGGTGTTTAATTCAGATTATACCTATAGTAAACTTACTTTTAATGCCTTTAAACGTTTTTATCTTTCACCAATAGGATTTACCAATACGGAAATTGAAGCCGGAAAAGTTTTCGGACAGGTACCCTTCCCGTTACTTGCAATACCTCGTGCCAACCAAACCTATTCGTACCAAATTCGCTCTTACAATATGATGAACTTTCTGGAATTTGTAAGTGATCAGTATGCAAGCCTTTTTATCGAACATCATTTTAACGGCTTTATTTTTAATAAAATTCCGTTGTTTAAAAGGTTAAAGTGGAGAGCCATTGTGTCGTTTAAAGGACTTTACGGCAGCGTAAGCGACCAAAACAACCCCGATGTTACACCCGGAGTAATGAAATTTCCGACTGATAGTTACGGCAACCCGACTACATTTACCTTAAAAGACAAACCCTATATTGAAGTTAGTGCAGGTATTGGCAATATTCTTAAATTTTTCAGGGTCGATGTTGTTAAACGGGTTACCTATTTAGATAATCCTAATGTTGCTGAATACGGAATAAGAGCCAGGTTTAAAATGGATTTTTAAGAATGATGAAAAATATTTTAATAACAGGTGCCAGCGGTTTTATCGGCAGCTTTCTTGTGGAGGAGGCTTTGAAACGAAACTATCGTGTTTTTGCTGCGGTGAGAAGTTCCAGCAACAGAACCTATTTATCCGATCCCCGTATTAACTTTATCGAAACGGAACTTTCCGATAAAGCCCTTTTGGCTGAGAAGTTTACAACACATCAAAAAACATTCGGAAAGTTCGACTTTGTTATTCATAATGCCGGAATTACAAAATCGTGTGTAAAAAGCGATTTTGACAAAGTAAATTTTCAATACACCAAAAACCTGATAGAAGCTTTAACGGAAACAGCTTCGCTGTCGGGAAAATTTGTTTTTATGAGCAGTTTGGCGGCTTATGGCCCGGGAGACGAAGAAACCTTAAAACCGGTATCGGATTCCGATACCCCTCATCCGGTTACCTTGTATGGCGAAAGCAAACTAAAGGCCGAACGGTATATTAAATCATTGTCCGGTTTTCCTTTTCTAATCTTCAGACCTACGGGCGCTTACGGATATCGCGAAAAAGATTTTTATCTCGTTTATAAAAACATCAAACAGGGTGTTGAAACCTATATTGGTACAACCCGGCAGCATCTAACATTTATTTATGTTAAAGATTTGGTTAGATTGATTTTTGATGCGCTGGAATCCCCGGTTGCCGGAAAGTCGTACTTTGTTTCCGACCTTAATTACTATACGGCTACGGAGTTTAATACTATCATTAAAAAAGTTTTAAGAAAAAAAACCATTCGTATTATTTTTCCCCGCACCATTGTTAAAATTGTAGCCTTTTTAACCGAAAAAATTGCCTGTATTACCAAAGTGCCGCCTACGCTAAATACCGAAAAATATAAAGAGATAAGTTGTAAAAACTGGTTGTGCGACAGCACTCCGCTGGTAAACGATTTTGGTTTTTATCCCGAATATGATTTAATAAAAGGGCTTACCGAAACTTTAACATGGTATAAAAATAAAAACATGTTGTAATATGAAGAGAGTTGCTCCCATAATATTGCTGCTGTTTGTTACGATGTCGTTTAAGAGTGTGGATGACGACCGTTATCCCGTGCCGTTAAAAAATGATAAATTGCTTTTTTATATCCAGCGTAATCATAACAAAAATACCATTGTTTACGATGCAAATTTTGATGATAACGGAAATTTGAACAAAGAGAACCCCATCAATGTTTACTGGATACGATACGAAGAACAGGGACAAAAAATGGAATTACGTACCATCGAAAAATGGTATGCATACGGGGTTAAATGCGAAAAGGTAAAAGATAAAGAAAAATATTACAGGGTAAAACTTGTGGCTGATGAAGAACACTCCTTTTGGCTTAGTCAGGAAGCACCATTTAAAGCGGTGGTTTATGCCAATATTAACAATAGTCTTTCAAAACTTGATCATCTGTATATTTATGCCGACGAATCGGGTTTCTGGCCAAAAGTTTTATATGTGGAATTGTTTGGTAACGACATAAAAACCAATAATAAGGTGTACGAAAAATTATATTTTAAGTAATGGCTGAAAATACAGAGTTCATAAGGTTTACAAATAAAAACATTACACTTAACGCCATTGTTGTGTTTGCCTGTTTGTTGTGGAGTTATTTTACCGGAGGAATAAGAGCCGAATACTATTATCTTGTTTTAATTTGGCTTACGGGATATTATTTTACCGAAAAAACACGCAGGTTTATTTTGGCATTTTCAATATTTATCATCTATTGGATTGTATATGATTCAATGCGGGTAATACCCAATTACCAGGTGTCGCAGGTGCATATAAAACAACCCTATGAACTGGAAAAATTGCTGTTCGGAATTAACGAAACCGGCCATATACTCACGCCCAACGAGTATTTTAATATCCATAGTAAACCGTTTTTAGATATACTGGCCGGATTGTTTTATATTAACTGGGTGCCCATACCGCTGGCCTTTGCCGTTTATCTGTATTTTAAAGATAAATATCTGTTTACAAAGTTCTCGCTGGTTTTTCTTTTGGTTAATCTTGTCGGGTTTGTTATTTATTATATCTATCCTGCAGCACCGCCGTGGTATGTTAAACTTTATGGTTTTGATTTGCATTTGGGCGTTCCTGGAAACAGTGCCGGACTTGCCCGTTTTGATGCCATTACCGGTATTCCGGTTTTTCAATCCATTTACAACAAAAATGCCAATGTGCTTGCTGCCATACCCTCATTACATGCCGCTTATCCGGTTATTGTACTTTATTATGGCATAAAAAAAGGTTTAAAAATTATGAATTGGTTTTTTGCGGTCTTTATGCTTGGTATTTGGTTTTCGGCAGTTTATTCAGGACACCACTACCTTGTAGATATCGGTTTGGGAGTAACAGTAGCTCTTGTTGTAATTGTTGTTTTTGAAAAACTATCGTTAAACCCGTTTGTAAACAATAAAATACAACGCTTTATAAAACTAATTTAATTATATCCGGAAGTTAGGCGGCATCAAACGGAACGTCAAATTAGAGAAAACAATTCCTCAAACTTGATAAATATTAAAACTTTGAGGAATTTATTTTGTAAAAAAGGTTATTTATTTTCATTCTTTGTATTTTGTAACCAAAAAATGACTTCATTTGCACAGTTATTCAAATTGTTGCAGGAATTTCCAGCCTGCTATGAGGGTAAATAACACCGGTTGTAATAAGTATTATCTTTCCTTCGTTTTTTTAAGACTGGTTCATTTTACTTTTTCCCGGATTTTTTTAGTTATTTAATTTTTTTAAAATGAACATTTACATTGGAAACATTGCCTACTCGATGGATGACCACGATTTAGAGCAAATCTTTAGCGAATTTGGCGAAGTATCAAGCGCAAGAATTATTATCGACAGAGCTACCAACCGCTCAAAAGGTTTTGGTTTTGTTGAAATGCCAAACGACGACGAAGGCCGTCAGGCTGTTGAAGCTCTGGAAGGCAGAGAAGTTAATGGTAGAAATCTACGTGTTAACGAAGCCCGTCCAAGAGAAAATCGTTACTAAACAACGAAAACATTTTGCAAACCCCGTTTGATTTTCAAATGGGGTTTTTTTATGCCCAAAGGCAACGATAATCCATTATCTGATGTCTATTTTTTTGTGATTGTTATTTCCAAAGTTTATTTGTTTATTTTAGCGACAGTGACAAACAGGTTAAAAACATGCAATTTAAAAGACCTCTCTTTTTAATAGTTTTTTTGTTTTCCTTTTCTACTTTAATTTATGCTCAGGGAACTGATCGGATTAAGTACAGAGCTGTAGCTTCTAATCCCGAAAATCCAAGCGAAGCCGATATCGATAGTGTGCGAAACTGGATTTTTAATGTGTTGCACTTTGGTGGCGGATTAATTGATACAAATAGTATAAGATATGTTGGCGATCCGCGGGCATTTTGTTATTACTGGAATGGCGATAAACCCAACTGGTCGGAGTTGGGATGGGAAACCGGTTTGGGACTGTCAACGGGTGATTTGTCGGTACTCTCATCAAATTATAATACTGTTGGCTATGCCGATGATGTTGATTTCGGCCGTCCGGGCGATACCTCTTTGTGGCGGATGTATAAAGATTTGTTTTATACGCCCGGCACCCCCTTTTACGATACAACGGTAAAGATGAACAAACATACCGGAGACGCAGCCTATATAGAATTTACTTATCAGCCTTTCGATACTATTATTACCATCGATTATATTTTTGCATCGGACGAATACCCTTATCCCGGTGCACCAAACGATGTAAGTATTACCGACCCCATGAGCTGGTCGAGTACCAATATGTCCGATTTCTGTGGTGTTTTTATCGAAGGTTCGCAAGTTCCACCAGGTAGTTTTAACCCATTAAATCAGGTGCCATGGACCGACCCGCAGGGAGGAGAACATGATTTGCCCGTTTGTGCCGCTACCGTAAATAACGATAACCCTCAAACCAATGCCTTTTTTCATGCTAACCCTACCAAAACAGGAACTATGCTCGCCCATGAGTGGGATGGTTTTACTTCGGTAACGCCTAACGGCCCGTCACGTGATTTGCGTACACTTAAAATTCGGAAAAAGGTTAGCCGATGTGGTAAAAAGAAAATTAAAATTGCAATTGAAGATTTCCTTTTTTCAAATGTGCCTGCAGGCCAGGAACCGGGATTTTATGTTAATTCCACAATATTTTTAAAAAAAGGTGCTTTAAGAGGTGGTCGCTCAAAACCGGGCTGGAAAATAATTGAAAAAAAATGGACGAGCTCTTATCCCGATTTTGAAGGAAAATTAATTGAACCGACACAAGGAAGTACAACAGGGTGTAACGAGTTGTTTATTACTTTTAAACTTGACTTCCCCCCCGGAAACGATAATTACCCTATTCCTTTTGTAATTACAAATAATGCCCGAAATCTGATTTATGTAATCGATACAACACATAATAACGATACATTAACCATTGATACCCTCCATTTTAATGCCACCGACACCGTTAAAACAATTCGTCTGGTAGCTCACGGACTCTCATTTGAACAAACAAAAAACTGTGCATTTACTTACGCATCAACCCCTTGTGAGTTTGATAATATTTTTGGAGGAACCTTCTCGGGACGTATTGACCTGGAATTGGTCGATAACAGCCCCATTGTTTTTGATTTTGACCCGAACCCCGGATACAAGCAATACGAAGCCTACTGTAAGGAAACCATTGATATAAGGGTTGACAGTACCGGGGGCGACCGGTCAACAAAAGGAGGAGTAAAACCGCTTACCTACATTTGGCCCGATGGGCCTATCCCTCCCGAAGCCGTGTTTTCATATACGGTAAATGCAAGTCCCGACTATGTTACGGTTGAGGTTAACGACCGTTGTTCGAACTCTTCCAATGCACAGGTGAAGATTGTTAATAAACCCATTCAGCTCGAACCCATTCAGTCTGTTTTTCTTTGTGGACCGGGACAACATGCAACGGTTCCCGTTGTAACCATTATGCCCAACCCGGCTGATATGCCCGGTTATTCCATTGAGCATGTTACATGGAAAAGAGATAATCCGCCACCACAAATTCCGCTGGGAGATGAGGATGGTGATGAAGTAACCGTAACATACGATACCGAAGTGGGAGATGCCATCTGGACCTGTTGGTATCAGGCAACCGATATTTGCGGTGGACAGGCCGATGCGGTTTTTACAATAAACCAGTCGAGTTTGGTGCTCGAAAATATTGGAGTTTGTAAAGGTGATGAGATAAAACTTACCACCGGTACCCCGGCACACTGGTATAAATGGTACCGCTATGACCAGTCGGGCGACTCGGTACTTGTGGGAACAGAGCAAACCACATTCGACAATGGTTATCCTTTGGGTCAGCCTCAAATTACCTATAAGCTTTTTATTGAAGATAATTGCGGTGAAAAACAAAATGCCGAGATGACGGTTTTTGTTGATACTTATGAACCGGAAGTATCCTATAATCCCAAAGATGAACTTTGTTTTGGTGAAAATATTACACTCGAAGCCAATGGGAGCCAGTCGTCAACCATTACCTATACATGGTTGAGCGGATCGGATGTGGTTGGTAACAATCAAACCATCACTTTTGCACAATCTGACTATAATACTCCCGGTACTTATACCTATACGCTTAATACGGTTTCCGAAACCCAGTATTATTATTGTCCCAACAGTACCACGGCAACTTTTACGGTTCACGCTAACCCGTCCGCAGCATTTGAGGTCGATCCGCCCGAACATGCCTGTACCAAAACCGACATCGCTTTCGATTACAACGATGATTTGTTAAACAAAACTTTCAACTGGAATTTTGATGATGGTAATACAAGCACGCAACCGCATACGGTTCATCAGTATAACGACCCTGGAACATATAATGTAAACCTGTACGTTGAGCTAACCTATCCCCAGCCCACAGGACACATATGCAAATCGGACAGTACTTTTGTTTTAACGGTTGATCCGTTACCGCGACCCGATTTTACAGCCTCACCCGTTGAAGGATGCGAACCGCTTAATGTACAGTTTTCCGACCTTTCGCAGGATATCTTACCCGGCGCGGTTTACAGTTGGGAATTTGGTGATGGAGACTCGGCTGAAACCTCTTCCCCCTCGCATACTTACGAGGCATATGGAAAGTATCCCGTAACACTTACCGTAGCCAATACCGAGCGTTGTGTGGTTACGGTAAGCAAACCCGATTTTATTTCCGTATATCCCAACCCCGTTGCAAACTTTTATGCCGACCCGTGGATTACCACCATGGATAATCCCATTATTAATTTCTACGATTCAACCGAAATCCCGCAAGGTGATATTAATACTTATGAGTGGGACTTTGGAGATAATAATACCAGCTCGGAACAGGATCCGGTTAACACTTATGCACTTGCAGGCGACTATAATGTTACATTGCTGGTTCAGTCGGATAAAAATTGTCCCGATACCATTACAAAAATGGTAAGTGTTACTGAATTTGTACAACTGTTTATTCCCTCGGCGTTTAATCCCGGCAGCTCCATTCCCGGAAACAGGGTCTTTACCATTTTGGGAACACCTGTTACCGATTTTCATCTTTATATTTTCGACCGTTACGGACAACAGGTTTGGAGTACTCATAATTTTGATAACAGCTGGGACGGAACAGATATGAACGGAAAAGAGCTTCCCGCCGGAACCTATATTTATAGAATTGACGGCACCGACTACAAAAAACGAAAAGTTTCGTACAAAGGCAGCGTAACCTTGGTGAGATAAGAAAAAGTAAAGTTGCTGAAGTGCGCTAAAGTTTGGAGTACTTGGAGTTAAAACTACGTCGTTCCTTTATTAGTCCGTCATTTCGAGGAAGGGACGACCGAGACCCGCCCGAACGTACCGTTCGGTACGGGCGGGAATCCCCCGCAATGAACGACCGAACCTCCTTTTGCCTGAGAGGCAGGATGATGCCCAGGAGATTCCTCAGTCGTACCTCCTTCGGAATGACGGTGTGGCTTGCGGGAGTGGCACTTTATCCAGCCGAAAAGGTTCGCTTCGCGCCTCTGCGTCTTCGCGGTTCAAACTTCCAAACCTTGAACCTCAAACCTTGAACGAGCAACAAGCATCGAGCAACCAGCA
>CAYNVN010000120.1:0-22193 GCA_964400655.1 uncultured Lentimicrobiaceae bacterium | reverse complement strand
TACCCTTTAGGCAAAAGGGAGTTCGGTCGTCAATAGTAGGGGATTCCTCCTCCTTCGTCGTCGGAATGACGAAGAAAGAAAAAAAGGAGGCACTACCGAAGCCTGCCTAAACCCTAAACGCCAAACCCTAAACGCTTAACTCCGGGCACTCCACACTTCAAGTACTCCAGGCACTTTTGATTTATGATTGCAAATTTTTGATTTAAGATTTTTGATTTGCCTGCCCGTCCGGCAGGCGGGCCTGCCCCTCCCGCAAACCCCAACGTCATCCCGAAGGAGGCACGACAGAGGAATTTCCCCAACATCATCCTGCCTCTTTAACAAAAAGGGAGCCCTGTCATCAATAGCAGGGGATTTCTCGGTCGTTCCTCCCTCGAAATGACGGGGAGGGTGGCGGAATGATGAAGAAAAATGGAAAGGTCGTCGAAATAACGAGGGTGGTGGCGGAATGACGGAGAAGAAAGAAAAGAAGACACAAAGCCCGCCTGAACGCCAAACGCAAAACGCTGAACGCTGAACGCTCAACTCCAAACTCCAGGCACTTTAGGCACTCCAAACTTCAAGTGCTTTCCTTATTTTCTTACCACTTCTAACCTTATCGCTTTCTTACCTTCCGTTTTAGAGGAGAGCCATACTTCCGGTTTGAAATCCGTGTTATTTTTGTCGTAAGCCATTACAAACACTTCAATGGTTTTACCTTTGTATTCATTTTTCACGGGAATGTAATAGGTGTAATTGGCATCACGTTGCGCAACAACATACTCCCACGTATTTGAAGGGTACGACGGTGCCCTGTCGGGAGCGCCTACAGGTTTACCATCTATTTTGGCTGCAACATAAGCACCCTCCACACCGTGTTTACCGTTTAAGGCAACACTCAGGTAACTGCTGTCGGCCAGCTCATCAGGTATAAAAGTTGTTTTCCAGCACTTAACACATTTCATGCGTGAAGGAGCGGCAAAAAGATTGGAGGCTTTCCAACGGGTTCTGTCAAGCGATTTACCTTTGTAGAATCCTTCAATCTCGACAATATATTGCGGTTGATATTTAAACCGCAGATAGCGAACCGTGTCATTCACCGGAATTACCATTAGGGTATCGGCCAAAAAAGTGATGGTACGCCACTTTTGCAGGTCGGTTGACACGTCCGCATAATTACCTTCCTGATAAAGCATAGGTTGCAACTCGAAATAGTCGGGAACATGAATAACAACGGAGTCAACAGCTGTAGCTTTACCCAAATCAAGCCGGAAAGCGCCGCCTTTTATTCTTAGATCGTAATCATATTTTCGAGAAATCGCAAATCCGGTTTTGTAATCGGAATCGAACAGGTTTTTGTCCCATACCGCCCTGTTCACAAAGGTTGGCTGAATGAAAAAGGCATCGCGGGCATTTTTAACTTCGGGAATATTTGTTTTGCCCGAGCGTTGTAACGACCGTACTTCCAAAGCGTTGTTATCGGCCGAAAATACCGTAGCCTCATAAAGAGCTTCTGCATCATCAGGAACGGGAACCTCCGTCATATCGGCAATTTTACGATGAACGGGAAGCGTTAATTTTTTACCGGGGAACCTTAAAGGAGTTTTACCTTTTTTAATAAATTTTGATTGCGAGCCATCGGAAATTTTTACACCTGTAAATGAATTTACGTTAAACAATGAAATGTTTGCTTTTGTTCCGGGATCGCCATACACATCAATTAAAATGTTTTTGCCTTTCACATTGCGAACCAGTCTGTAGGGAGCTCCCTTTACACCCGGTTCGTCAAATCCTTTAACCGTTACCAAAAACATGGCCGCCCTAAAAGGTTCAACCGTTACTTCCACTGTTTTCCCGAATTTAAAAGAACCCATATACTCTTCGTAAGGATGTAACCTGATCAGTTCTGCCTTAGTTTTGGTTTCGTTTAATCCCAGCTCATTTCCCAGTGTCAGTTTATATTTAACCGGAAGCCAGCTTAAGTTTCGTAAGGTTACCACTCTGGTTCTACCGTCACCCCTTGAAACCGCATAAGGGCCGTATTTTTCTTCGTTAAGCACAATACCGTTAACCAATATTTTATTGTATTTACGATGAAGGTTATAAATGCGGGCCAATTGGGCAAACTCATCATCATTCAGCAACCACGGATTTCCATATATCTCCGGTGCCAGTATTAAACTGCGGTTAAAAGCCTGTAGTATTAAATCGTCGTCCCAGTTGTCAAGGCAGGAGGAGAGACAAACGCCGTGGTCTTCGGTAAGCCGCTTTAAACCGGGAACCAATCCGCGCGAGATGGCGGCGGCACGGTGGTGCGGAGCCGTAACATTGTTGGTCATAAATACATCAATGTAGGTTTCGTTGCCTCCCCACAAAAAGGTGGTGGCGTAAGGTCTGGCACGATTAAGACCGAGGCGGTGATTCAACAGAATAAGGTCGGGAGCATAATTACGACACTGTTTCATCATGTTGATAAAAGCATCTTCTTTTTCGGGGCGCAAAGGGCCGCACACGGCATCAAATTTAAAAAGGGCAAAGTTGTAATCTTTACACAGGCTCACCATTTGATTTGTTCTGGCCAGCTCTTCCCCGGGCGTATTGCCAAATCCGTCAGGGCCTCCCCAAATGCCCAGCCGTATTCCCAGCGAGGTTGCTTTGCGGTAAATGGAGTCGAATCCGTAAGGAAACTGTTTTTTAAATCTTTTTGAATTGATGCTTCCGTAAAACCGTTTTCCGTCGATGGCACCTGCATCAAAAGCATAAATATCAAGTTGCATCCCGTATTCCTTTTTCAGCCAGCCGAAAAAATCAAGGTTAATTTGCGTTTGTGCCTCGGTGGCTCCTTCGTTGGTATTGTTTATCCAGCTGAAGTATTGTGCTTTTGAAGGAGTTTTTTCGCTGGCTCCCGGAAATACTTTTTCCTGCGATGTTACCCGCAACGGAGCATTTATCAAAAAAATAACCAATAAAGCGAAAGTAATTTTATTAAACATGATTTACGGATTTATTTTTTATGGAACAACTTTTAACGTGCAATCGAAGTATGATCGTGAATTATGCGCCACCCGCATCCTGTTTTTTTAAAGATGAGCGTAAACAATCCCCACGGGTGATCGCTTTTTCGTTGCAATTCCCACTTCCCAAAAACAAGGGCCGACTCTTCGGAAAGAGGTTTCACGTCAATTTCCGAAAAAACAAGTTTGCCCATGGCTGATTTATCAGGATAGCTTTTCAGATACCGGTCAAGGGTGGTTTGCCAGCCGTAAGTAACCTTGCCTCCCGATACAAACCTAAGCGAATCGCTTTTGTAATAACCTTTCATGTAACCTTTTATATCGCCGTTGTTCCAAAATTCCTGTTGTTGCATCAATACGGCGACAATCTCATTTTTTGAAACACGGTTGTGTGTTATGTGGCCACAGGCAGTTAACAGGGCAACTAAAAACAATGCTAAATATTTCATGGCAGGTAATTTTTATAATCAAGCACAAAACGATAGGGTAACAGGGCATCTTCACCGGCATAATCTATTCCGATGCGGGGTGTGGCGGCAATATCTTTATCGTCAATAATAATGTTCCGGTCTTCAAGCCATATTATATTTCCGTCCAGTGAAATACCGTTGTGTTCCTTTGTAATGCCCAATGCCCTGGTAAGTTTGGCGGGACCGTTGGTGAGCTTGTAATTAACCGCACTTTTTCCGGTACGTTTCAGCATGGTTCCGGTTCCTTCCAGAGGATAAATTGCACGAATCAATATGGCATGGGGTACCTCTTCTTTTCCGGTTACAATATTAAAAAGGTGGTGCATTCCGTAAGTGAAATATACGTAACTAACGCCTCCTTTATGATACATAATGGCGGTACGGTTGGTTCTACGTCCTCCGTAAGCATGCGAAGCCTTATCGGTAACTCCTGCATAGGCTTCGGTTTCGGTAATCATGCCTCCGGTAAGTTTGTTGTTTATTTTGGTAAACAGAAACTTACCCGTGAGATTACGGGCAAGCGAAACAACCTGTTCGGTTTGATAACGGGAAACGGCTATTTTTTGAGATGACATAAATATTATCAGAAGATATATGATATTCCGAAGGTTATGGACACGGCACTTATTTTTTGCCTGAAACTGATTTGGGTTTCGGCAGGAGGTTTAACGCTCCAGTCCTGACCCGTTACGTTATCAAAATCGGCATTTAAGGCGAGATAATCGCTGTACAGGCTAAAACTGTATTTGCTTAGCATGTATTGAAATCCTGCACCTGCAGTCCATATAAACGAAAAGGTTTTGTTTACATATTGATAATATTCAATTTTACTCTGGTCATCGTTATAGTGACCCGTAATTTTATATTCGGGGGAATAAACACCCACACCACCTGCTTTTCCTCTAATCATAAACGAAAAGTCATCGGTAAAAGGAATTTTAAAAAAGGGACCGGCAAGTATTCCGGCATAATTCCAAGGTCGTGATGCCACAATGCTTAACGCGGCATCGCTAACCTGGCCCAGCGAAA
This sequence comes from uncultured Lentimicrobiaceae bacterium, assembly GCA_964400655.1. Classification (GTDB taxonomy): domain Bacteria; phylum Bacteroidota; class Bacteroidia; order Bacteroidales; family F082; genus B16-G9. Next base: position 17,701 of record CAYNVN010000120.1, on the reverse strand, counting down.
CGGCCATCTTTTCCTGGTCAATATTATTATAACCGTAAATAAAATCGGCCTGAACACCAAAATTGTGGGTTAAACGATGTTCAAAAACCAACCGGATCATCATACCGGTTTTGGCAAATCCGGGGTAGGATTCGGAAGTATCCGAAATAAGTGTTGCATCTGCAGAGGCAAAATCGTTTAACGGAATAAGTGCTCCCGGTTCCAAACCGAGGGTTGTTCTGCGAAGGCTCTGCCCGAAGGAGAGGGCAGTTATCATAATAAAAAGGGTTAGTAATCTTAATTTCATGGTTTATGATATTTTTTACGAAAATAAAAACTTCTTCAATTCAAAACACTATTCCAGGTTTATATCCAGCTGACGCGTCCAGACAAGGGTTTCGTCTTTTTGCCGACTGATACGTTCGTTGTCGAGCAGCCATTGAATAACCGACAAAACTTTATCTTCTTCAATATCGTGCAAACCGGCCACAACATCATACAGGTGTTTGCTTCCGTTGCTCAGACACGCTTTTATTTTTCCGGTAATCAGTTCTATTTCCACGTCATTCAGTTCTGTTTTGCCCTTTTTACGGCACACATCGCAGATGCCGCACCTGCGGGTTGACTTTTCGCCGAAATATCGCAACAACTGGATGCTGCGGCACTGTAGTCCGGAAGTGATGAAATCCAAAATTGCCTGAAGACGTTTGGAGGCTGCTTTTTTACGCAGGTCGTAATTTTCTTTTGAGAGCTGAATAATATCGGTATCCAGGCGCTCGTAAACAAAAATAAGTTGCGGTTTACGGCGAACAGGGATGTAAGAAAGCACCTTTTTTTTACTCAGGCCGGTAAGCATGTCCACAATTTTTTTTACATCCATACCGGCACGTTTGGCCAGCAGTTTTTCGTTGATGTTGATATAGTCGGTAAATATTCCCGCATAGGATCGCAGTATCTCTTTGATAAGATGGTCGTCGGCAGGGTTCTCCACCATATAGCGATAAAGGTCGCTTTTGTTAAGTCCTATTTTAAGTTTTGAATAGCGTCCCGAAGTTTCGCTGTATATAAGCAGTCCCTCTTTTTCAAGCAGCTTAATGGCGCTGTATGTTTCCAGCACATCAAACTGATATTGTCGTGCAAAATCGCCGATATCAAAATCGTATCCGGTATTTTCGCCGCTGCCAACCGGTATATCAAAATAGTTTCCCAGCTGATTGTACACCTTTTTAATGGTGGCAATGGGCGGGAACGATGCAGCATGACGTTTTTTAACATCGGTAATGTCGCGATTGTTGTACAGCAGTGATGCCCATGCCGGTTTTTGATCCCTTCCGGCTCTTCCCGCTTCCTGAAAATAGGATTCGATGCTGTCGGGTAAATCGTAGTGAATCACCTGTCGTACATCGGGTTTATCGATACCCATACCGAAAGCATTGGTGGATACCATAACCCGCACTTTTCCGGTTGACCACTCTTTTTGCCGGCGTATCCTAACGGCAGCATCAAGCCCTGCATGGTAATAGGTTGCCGAAATGCCGTTTTTGTAAATTATCTCTGCCAAATCGCGGGTTTTCCTGCGGCTTCGTACATAAACAATGGCGGAACCTTTTCCTTTTTTAAGCATCGACAACAGGGTTCCGGTTTTGTCATTGTTTTTAAAAACGTTGTATGACAGGTTTTTTCGTTCAAATCCTGCCCTGATGATGACCGGCTCTTTAAAACGCAGTTTTTCCACAATATCCTGAACCGTGTCGGGGGTTGCGGTTGCCGTAAGAGCAAGTACCGGAACTTCGGGAAAAAGTTCCCTGATTTCGGCAATGTGCAGGTAGGGAGGTCTGAAATCGTAACCCCATTGCGAAATACAGTGTGCTTCGTCAACGGTAAGCAGATTAACGTTTAGCCGGGAAATAAAATCACGGAAGTTATCGGCAATAAGCCTTTCGGGCGATATATACAGAAATTTATACCGGCCGTGGATGCAACCCGAGGCAACGGCATCAATTTCATCGTGGAACATGCCCGAATAGATGGCGGCGGCTGAAATACCCAGCCGTTTCAGATGCTGAACCTGATCGCGCATCAGTGCAATCAGGGGGGTAACCACCAAACACAAACCCTCTTTTACCATGGCAGGAACCTGAAAAGTAAGTGATTTACCTCCGCCGGTGGGCATCAGGGCAAGCGTATCATGACCGTTTAATACCGAATCGATAATTTCCTCCTGCTTCGGCCTGAATTTGGTGTATCCCCAGTAACGGGTTAATATGTTCCGTGCATTTTCGCTCATATAATTCAATCGTAGCCGTAAAAGTAATGAATTAGTTTCAGTCTTGCGGAAATGATATAAACGAAAGTTGAAATTAAATCTTAAGGAAAAAAAGATAATCACACTGCAACCTTTTAAAGGTTCATTCAATCATAAAGAAGTGATTTGTTTATCGTAAAAGATTTTTGATTACTTTTAGCGTCCAAAATTCAAAACAAAAAAAATGAAATTATTTATCCGTTTGTTTTTTATTACCGTTATTGCAATTTCAGTGGTTTCACTCTCTTCCTGTTCCAAACGATCATATCCGGGCCATGCTTCCAACAAGAAGTATCACAACACGGTAACCGCCAATGCAGCCACACCGAAAAAAGCCCCGTTGCGTAAAAAATATATTGTTCCCAATAAAAGAAGAAGGGTTTTAGGTACCGATTATCACTAAAACCAATCAATAATAATAAAAAAAATCCGGGCTTTTTTAAGTCCGGATTTTTTTGTTTCAAACCGATTACAGTTAGTCGGCCTGCATAAAAGGATAGCGGTAATCGGTGGCAGGAACCATGGTTTCTTTAATGGTTCGCGGGGTAACCCAGCGCAGCAGGTTGAGCACCGACCCGGCTTTATCGTTGGTTCCCGAAGCACGTGAACCGCCAAAGGGCTGCTGACCTACAACGGCACCCGTAGGCTTATCGTTAATATAGAAGTTACCGGCAGCATGTGATAATCTGTCGGTTGCCAAACGAACGGCATAACGGTCGTGAGCAAAAATAGCGCCTGTAAGGCCATAAATGGAGGTGCTGTCCAAAATATCAAGTGTCTCTTCAAACTTGTCGGCTTCATAAACGTAAATGGTAAGCACGGGGCCGAACAGCTCCTCTTCCATGGTTATGTAGTGCGGATCTTTGGCAACAATAACCGTAGGACGGATAAAGTAGCCTTCCGATTTATCGTAAGTACCGCCGGCAATAATTTCGGCATCGGCATCTTTTTTGGCGTTGTCGATAAACATGGCCAGTTTGTCAAACGATGCTTCATCAATAACGGCAGTCATAAAGTTGGTAAAATCTTCGGGATCGCCCATTTTTATTCCTTCAACCTGTTCAATCAGTTTGGTTTTAATGTCGGGCCACAGGTTATCGGGAATGTAAGCTCTTGAGGCTGCCGAACATTTTTGCCCCTGAAACTCAAAAGCACCTCTTACCAGCGCGGTAACCACTTCGTCAACGCGGGCGGTTTTATGAACCATAACAAAATCTTTTCCTCCGGTTTCACCCACGATACGCGGATAGGTTTTGTATTTAGCAATATTGGTTCCGATGGTTTTCCAGATATGCTGGAATACGCCGGTGGATCCGGTAAAGTGGAATCCTGCAAAGTCGGGATGTTCCATAACCACTTTTCCGCCAACGGGACCCGAAACAAATACCAGATTGATAACACCGTCGGGCAAGCCGGCTTCACGGAAAATCTCCATCAATACCTGAGCGGAATAAACCTGTGTATTGGAACATTTCCAAACCACCACATTACCCATCATGGCAGGAGCGGTAGGAAGGTTTCCGGCAATGGAGGTGAAATTAAAGGGGGTAAGAGCGTAAACAAAGCCTTCCAGCGGACGATGCTCCAGCAGGTTCCACATACCCTTTGAGGAATTGGGCTGTTCGCTGTATATCTGAGCCATATACTCAACGTTGAACCTGAAAAAATCGGCCAGCTCGCAAGCGGCATCAATTTCGGCCTGGAAAACGGTTTTCGACTGTCCCAGCATGGTGGCAGCGTTTATTTTGGCACGATATGGCCCCGAGATAAGATCGGCCATTTTGAGGAAAATGGCGGCACGGTGTTGCCACGGCATTTTTGACCACTCTTTGGAGGCTTCCAGTGCGGCATCAATGGCCTGCGTTACATGTTCGGCTCCTCCTTTATAATAGTAACCGAGGGTGTGTTTAAGGTTATGCGGCGGATGAATGGATACTTTTTGGTCGGTGGTTATCTCTTTTCCTCCTATTACCATGGGTATCTCAACCTCTTTCGATTTCATTTGGGCGAGTACTTTCTTAAGCTCTTCACGCTCGGGAGAGCCGGGACGATACTCCAGAATCGGTTCGTTGTAAGCTTTCGGAACACTTACTAAATTATTGTTATACATATTTTTAATATTTAGTGATTAAGGGATTGTTTTATCGTTACAAAAATAACAGAAAACTGTCATTAACTAATTAAAAGGGCTATAAACTATTTAAGAATTTCATCAAACGAATTATTGTCTTTAATAACTTCCAACGCTTTGTTTATTTCGATATCCATGGGCGATAAAATATAAAAATAGGCATTCTGATCAAACAGGTTCCGGCCGATAAGTGCTTTAAGCTGAAGTTTATAAAATTCCTTATTGGGATTAAGTTCTTCCTCATTAACGGTAACTTTCTTTTCTTCGGCCAGCGCCAGCATTTCATCAAACATTTTATCGGTTACTTCAAACTTGTTTTTAAAGGCATTTACATTTTTATATTTCTTTTCCAGCATCTGCCTGTTATGGTCCAGATAGGTGTTAACATAGGTGTTGTAAACGCCTTTACGGATAAGGTCGGTATAAAGATTATTATATCGGGTTGAATCCCACGGCACAAAAATATCGGGCATGATACCACCGCCGCCATAAACGGTTCTGCCGTTTTTGGTTTGATATTTTAATGAGTCGGGAAAATGGATACTGTCGCGATGAAAAAGTTCGCCGTGTTTCATGCGTTCGTTGAGTTCTTTGTAATATGCTTCCACTCCGTTGTTGTACGGGCGCTGGATACATCTTCCCGAAGGGGTATAGTAATGGGCGATGGTAAGCCTGACCACCGAACCGTCGGGTAATGAGAAGGGGCGCTGTACCAGTCCTTTACCAAAAGTGCGACGACCCATAATGATGCCTCTGTCCCAATCCTGAACGGCACCCGAAACAATTTCGCTTGCCGAAGCGGAACCTTCGTTAACAAGAATGATCAGTTTGCCTTTTTCAAAACCGCCTTCAAGACTTGCGGTTAATTCCTGGCGGGGTTGATGAATGCCTTCGGTATAAACAATCAGTTTTCCGGCGGTTAAAAATTCATCGGCAATTTTTTGTGCGGTACCGAGATAGCCTCCGCCATTGCCCCGCAGGTCGAATATAAGATTTTGAAGTCCTTCGCTTTTTAAACTGTCGAGCGCTTTGTCGAACTCTTTTTTCGACTCTTTGGCAAAACGGTTCAGTTTAATGTATCCGGTATGTTTATCCAACATAAAGGCGGCATCGAGGCTGAACAGGGGTATCTTATCACGAATAATGGTAAAGTCGAGCAGTTCGGGATTACCGTCTCTTTGGATGCTGACATCCACACGTGTTCCTTTTTTACCGCGTAGATGATCCATTACCCACTGGTTGGTAATATCCTCGCCAAAAGCATCTTCGCCGTCAACTTTTATAATTTTGTCGCCTGCCTGAATCCCAACTTTATCCGAAGGGCCTCCCGGAACAGGCGAAATAACCAGAATGGTATCGTTAAAAAGCTGAAAAGTAACACCGATTCCTTCAAAACTGCCTTCCAGTCTTTCGTTGGCCTTTTTAACATTTTTAGCCGAAATGTAGGCAGAGTGGGGGTCGAGCTGCTTTAACATGGACACAATGCTTTTATCAATCAATTCGGGCATGTCCAGCGTGTCAACATAATAGTTATTGATGTAATATATCAGTGTACCGATTTTTCTGGTAGTCTTGCGTTCGTCCAGTGGTTTTATATTTTTCTGGGCAAACAGGTTGTTGCCTGCAACGGTAAAAGATATCAGCAGAATAAACGGGATTAACTTTTTCATTTTCTTATGTTTTAAATCGTTGCCAAAAATAATATAAAATGGCAGGCAGGGCAGTATATTTACCATATGACATGCGTTAAAATTAGTTAACCTGATAAGGGGAATTAAAGTAGAAAAAGATAAGTTTAATGAAGAAAGTATTATTTTTCTCAATGAAGTTGTTTAAAGCTAACAGCCTGAAAATATAAATATTCTACTGTAGAAGAGCGTTCAAAAAGTAAAAAGCGTGTCATTCTGAGCGTAGTCGAAGAATGTATCACGCTTCGACTACACTCAGTGTGACAACCCCTGCTTAGGCTGATAATATGGTATGACTAATAATTACTTTTTGAACAGTCACTTTTAGTATTTTACTGTAATAACCAATAGGTTAACTTTAAACAACTTGAATTAAGTGAAACAATTTATTCCCTATAGGATTTTCATTTTCTGAGATTCTTTTAAAAGGTAACCCGCAGGGCCAAAACAAAATTGATTCCCGGAGCACTTATACCTGAAGAGTAGGGACGATAGCGCTTGTCAAGGATGTTTTCAACCCCTGCCGTAAGCAAAAAAGCGGGGCTAAAAGCATAACTTCCTCTGAAATTTAAGGTCCACCACGAAGGAGCATACGGATTGCCGTTTTGGTCTTTGGCGTAAAGATGGGTTTTGTCTCTTTCGGACGGTGCCAGGTTGTTGTAGGATATTTCACCGTTGTACACCCCGGTTACCGCCAGGCGCAACCTGCTGACTTCAAAAAAGAGCGAAGCATTCATAAAAAACGGCGACACATGCCGCAGGGGATAATTGTCGCCATCAAAACCTTTTATCCAGGTGAGTTTGGTATTAAAGCCCGAATAACGGTTAAATTGTACCAGCATCCTTCCCGATACGCCGTAAATATAAGCATAACCGGTATTTACGATTGCCTGTATTTTACTCATCTCCCCATCGTACATCATCGAGTCGGCACCGTTGAGGGTAAAATCGCGGCGTACCATGGCATCAACAAGATAGCTGTAAAATCCGGTTGCTTCGAGTTTTAAAAAATCGCCGAATGTTTTCTCGGTGGTTAAATCGATATTGTAAAGGTATTCGGGCTTAAGCCCTTCGTTGGGAACCACCACATTACCGGGTTCCGAGTCGAACACTTTGGCTACATCATCCAAATTGGGAGCCCTGAAACCCGATGAAAGATTGATGCTGATTTTCCATGTTTCGGGATGATAAACAAGACCGATGTTACCGGTTAAAGCTCCGTTGTTTAAAACAATTTCGGTATAGGGCAAATGGTACCACGATGTATCGATAAATGAGGCGTTAAGATATGACCACGAAAGACGTGCGCCTGCCTGTAATGTTAGCGGAAGCATATTAAAGTTATTTTTATAAGTCAGGTACAAACCGCCTAACATATAGTCTGTTCCACCGTCAGGATAACGGGTTGCAACCGCTTTCGATTCCTGTGAGTTGATGTTGATTTTTTCGCCGTTTGAAGCGACATGATTGTAAAAAAACTCACCTCCATAATAGAGGAACTGCTGATTTTTTAAGCTCTTATCAAAATCGAGGTTAAACGATACAACATTAACCGTTTCAACCCTTTCGCGCAACCACTCCTTTTGATATTTCCGGTCGTTTCGTCCCTCTTTAACATTTTGGTAAGCCAGCGTTAATTTATAATTATCGGCCAGCTTACTTTTTTTGTGATTGATGTACCTGACACTTCCCATCAGCCACTGCTGGGGTTTGTAATACCACTCAGCATACTTAAGTTTATGGTGCTTATACTGAATAAGCCTGTCGTATCTGGGAGCCTCGGAAGTTCCTGAGTAGTAAAAATTAACATTTAGAGACGATTGGTTATCGATGTTGTATTTTATTTTTTGGGTAAGGTTAAACTGATTGTAACCCGAAAATTTTTGAACAAGGTTGTTATCGTTGGGTACAATGGAATCTTTGCCGTTGATTTGGGTAACATATTCGTTACGCAGATAGAAGTCGTCACCATGTGCCCCCATCCTTAAATCGTCAAAACCGGTAAACGACAGCAAGGTAAGGAATCCCCATTTGTTATTGGCTATGTTAAGTTTAAGGTGTCCTGTTTTTTCAAAGGCTGCCGAGGAGGTGCGGGCAAAAACCTGTCCGGAGACTTTCCACTCCGGCAGATTATTCAATACGGGTCGCTGAATATGAATATCCATTACCCCGCCCAGAGCATCGCTTCCGTAAATATTGGTTCCGGGCCCGAAAATAATCTCCGCATTTTCAATGCTGTTAACATCAGCCTGTAATATATTCTGCAGGTTACCGCTCCGGTAAATGGCATTGTTCATCCGTACGCCATCGGTAACAAACAATATTTTATTGGCGGCAAAACCTCTAATCATAGGGCTTCCGCCGGCAAGCTGACTTTTCTGAACAAAAACTTCGCCGCTTCCGGCAAGCATATCCGCCGATGTAGCGGGGTTGTTAAAAACAATCTCCTTATACTTAATGGCTTCTATCTGATTGGGAACCTCGCTTTTGTTCACCTCCCAACTGTTGGCCGACACAACAATCTCATCCAAATCGATTAACCTTTCGTCCAGTAAAATTTTATTGTGTTTTTTCAGAATATCACCATACTTAAAACGGACGGTGTAGTAGGAGGGATGTCTGAATAAAACCGTATCCGCAGCATGAAAAACGGAAATATCGGCTTTTCCATCCTGATTGGTAACAATGGTGGTTGTTTTGCTTTCGTTATAAAGTAAAACATCGGGAACCGGTTTACCGGTTTGCCGGTCGAAAACAGAAACCGTTTGAGCAGACACATAGATTGTCGGCAATAAAATTATTAACAGAACCAATAATCTGAAAAATTTCATTTTAATATTATTATGATAATCGGTAACCGGTTGTTCGGGTTTGATAATTAAACCCGGACAACATTAATTAAATCCTGAAACAAGACATAATAAAGTGGCTAAAAGTTGTTAACCTTTTATTTTTTGTACTGACTGCGTTGTTTGGCGGCCTCTTCAAGTCGTTTTTGAAATGCAGATTTCTTTTTGGGTTTTTTCTTCTTATTGGCCTCAATAGTTGCTCTTAACTTATCTTCGTTCACCAGTTTACGGAAAGCATACATTTGCAGGAAGGTAATTACGTTGGCAAGAAAATAGTAATAACTCAATCCCGATGCGTAATTATTGAAGATTCCCAAAAACATAATCGGCATGAGGTACATCATGGTTTTCATGCCCGGCATGCTTTGTTGCTGCCCCATCATTTGGTTGTTCATTTTTGTGTAAATGAGGGTGGAGATGGTCATTAACAGGGTAAACAAACTAACGTGGTCGCCATAAAACGGTATATTAAAAGGAAGGTCGAGGATGGAGTCGTAGCTTGACAGGTCGTGGGCCCATAAAAACGGTTTTTGACGCAGCTCGATGGAAGCCGGGAAAAACCTGAACATGGCAAACAGGATTGGCATCTGCAGCAGCATGGGAACACATCCCGCCGCTGGATTAACCCCTGCTTTTTTATAAAGAGCCATTACCGCCTGCTGCTTTTTCATGGCATCCTCTTTATTGGGGAATTTGGCGCTGATCTCGTCAATTTCAGGTTTTAAAACCCGCATTTTAGCCGACGACATATAAGTTTTATAGGCAATGGGGAACAAAAACAGCTTAAGCAAAATGGTAAGTACCAAAATTACGATACCGTAGTTCCAGCCAAGTCCGCCGAGGAAATTAAATACCGGAATAACAATGTACTCGTTTATCCATGCCAGCAGGAAAAATCCCCAGCCGATTGGTATTTGCCGCTCCAAATCGAGATGATACGCTTTTAACGTGTAAAATTTGTTTGGCCCGAAATAAAACTGCAGCGGGATGTTGGTTACATTACCAAATCCGAAAGGCAAATCCAGTTCGGTATCCATCGATTTTAAAAACCTGGGGTTGGAGGGATGTTCATTCTCTTTAACTTTTAAAAAGCCCCGCTCGAAGTAATCTTTTGCAATGATGGTGGAACTGAAAAAGGGCTGTTTAAAGGAAACCCATTTTAATTTAGTGGAAATATCTTCTTCATCGTCACCGCTTTCCGACAGATAGTCCACATCATCCTGCAAAGGTTTGTAATAGATGGTGGCCCCGTTAAAGCGGTCAACATGCCTTTCCTGTTTTAACAGGTCGGCTTTCCAAATCAAGGGCAACGAATTAATATTGGTGGGAATAACGCCACGCATGTTCACAAGATTAATGTTGAAATCGAACATGTAATCATTACCTTTCAGCTTGTAAGTGTACTCTATGTACCTGGATGAGTCGATAACGCCTTCGCTTTTGTCAACATATAACCTCATACTGAAAGAGGTTGAATCGTCACCGGAAACCATCAGGTGTTTGTTTCCGGCAGACGGTTTAAAATAGAAGTCGTGTGTATTTATGGCCTTATTGTTTGAAAAGAAAGAGAGTCCGAAGTTAATGGATTCGGGATCGAACATCAGCAAAGGAAGCGAGTCCCATGTTTGGTAATCTTTTAGCTGAACCTGCTTGATAAAACCGCCTTTGGTATCTACTTCAATTTTAACCAGGTCGTTTTCAAGAATATATTTTTCGTTTTCTCCCTGAGCCGAATTGGCAAATACATCGTATTTTGAATACAGCGTTTGATAATTTGAGGAGCGCTCTTTTGTAACAATCGAAGTGGTATCCTGCAGGTTGCTTTTTACCGTTTCTTTTTCCTGCTTCTTCTTTTCAACAATCATGGCGTTACGTGCCGAATCCTGCTGATATTGCACATATGCCAGCGAATCTTTTATTCTTTGATTTCGGGCAATCTCTTCTTTTGAAGGGCTCAGCCAAACAGAGTAGCCGATCATTATGGCGGCAATAAGTATAAAACCGACGATAGAGTTTTTATTCATAACAAATTATGTTCAAATTTTAAGAGCTGCAAATGTAAGGAGAAATAAGCAAATATTTTTCAGAAATCACAGCAAATGTTTCCGGCTAACGCAATGGGGCTATTATTATAAATATCAATTTCATAGCAGGAAATTAATTAATATAAATTTCTAACTTTGCATGGAAGCGGTTAAAAAGAGGTTCGGAAGATTAAAAGAAAAAGCAATTGATTATGAGAAATACCGATTACGAACATTATTTCCACTATATACCCGGGGTACGATTTTGGATTATCACCACCGGTGTTATTGTAGCGTTTGCAGCCTTAAAAGCGGCAGGGCACCTGGTAAATATGATATTGTTGGCCACTTTTCTTACCGCCATCAGTCTTGCTCCGTTAAACTGGCTGAAAAAACAGGGGCTCAGCCATAAGGTTTCAAGCATGATAATTGTTTTATCGGTTGTTGTAATTGTGGGACTTATCGGATTGATTATTGGCGAATCTGTTAACAGTTTTATGGACAATCTGCCGGTCATTCAGGAGAAGTTTGAAAATATTTGGGCCGACATAACCTTAACCTTAAAAAGCATTGGTATTCTTGATGAAAAGGCAGGTATAACCGATCATTTTAAACCTGCCGGCCTGATATCGGTGGCGGCTCCTTTGGCAAGTGGTTTCGGGTCGGTTTTTTCAGGAGTTTTTGTGGTTTTTATTTTTTTTATTTTTATGATTTTTGAGTCGGATATGTTTGCCAAAAAACTGGCATATATCTCTCAAAACTCTTCGGGACAAGCCGACAAGGTAATAAAACAGTTGAGGAATTATTTTGGTATTAAAACTTTAACCAGTCTGGCAACAGGTATTGCAATAGGTGTTTCATTGTTTATTTTGGATGTTCAGTTTCCGTTGCTATGGGGCTTTTTAGCATTTATTCTAAATTATATACCCAGCATCGGTTCGTTTTTGGCGGCTGTTCCTGCTGTTATTCTTGCCTTTGTTGTATCGGGACCGTGGACGGGTATCATTACCGGTATTGTATATTTGGTTGTAAACACCATCATCGGAAATGTTATTGAACCGCAGTTAATGGGCAGAAACCTGGGAATATCACCTTTTATGGTCTTTTTTTCGATGATATTTTTCGGATATATTTTGGGACCCGTCGGGATGCTTGTTGCCACGCCGTTAACCATTGTTATAAAAATTATACTCGACAGCAGAAAAGTAACGCGCAACTTAGGTATTATGCTTGGCGACGGCAGCGATATTGAAGAGAGCGTTGAACCGGAAGAATAACCCAGTTAAAAATCACACAAGATGTGATTTAAATATAAAAGCAACGGCAAATCCCAGGAGCGTGCCCACAAGAACCTCAATTTTTGTATGTCCCAAAAGCTCTTTTAAACGCTCATCTTTAAAATGCTCTTCAAATAATTTATGAAGCGTGGCTTCAAGCCGGTTTAAAACCCGTGCCTGATTGCCGGCAGCCTGTCGGATACCGGCCGCATCATGGATAACAATGATTGCAAAAACGGCCGATATGGCAAAATATACCGATGACAATCCGTAAACAATGGCAATGGAAGTGGTAAGAGCGCTAACCGTAGAAGAGTGAGAGCTGGGCATACCTCCGGTTTCCCAAAAACGGTTTATTACAAACTTTTTTTCGACAAATAACGTAGAAACCACTTTATAGGCCTGTGCAACAAACCATGCAACCACTACTACATCAATAATGCTGTTACCAAATATAATTCCTTTATCCATGATCGTTTTATATTTTACACAAAACTATCCATTTTCAAGTTCAGGTTTCAAATACCTGGCGGTAAAACTATTTTTGTTTTTCACAATCTCTTCGGGCGTACCGGCGCAAACAACGGTACCTCCTGCCGTTCCCCCGCCGGGGCCGAGATCAATGATGTGATCGGCTGTTTTGATAACTTCCATATTGTGCTCAATAACAATAACCGTATTTCCCTTTTCCGTTAGTTTGTTCAACACGCCAAGCAGCACATTAACATCTTCAAAATGGAGGCCTGTGGTGGGTTCATCCAAAATATAAAGGGTTTTACCGGTATCCCGTTTTGAAAGTTCCGCAGCAAGTTTAACCCTTTGGGCTTCACCGCCGGAGATGGTGGTTGACGATTGCCCGAGTGTTAGATAGCCAAGCCCCACATCCTGAAGTGTTTTCAGCTTTTGTATGATGGAAGGGATATTCTCGAAAAATTCAACCGACTGGTTGATGGTCATGTTCAGTACGTCATTGATTGATTTTCCTTTGTACCTTACTTCCAGCGTTTCGCGGTTATAGCGTTTTCCCTGACACGCTTCGCAAAGGATGTGCACATCGGGTAAAAAATTCATTTCAATAATCTGAACGCCGGCTCCTTTACAGGTTTCGCACCTTCCGCCTTTTACGTTAAAGGAAAACCTGCCCGGTTTGTAGCCTCGTATTTTGGCTTCGGGAAGCTGACCGAAAAGTTTTCTTATTTCATCAAAAACCTTGGTGTAAGTTGCCGGATTTGAACGGGGTGTTCGCCCGATGGGCGACTGGTCAACTTCTATCACCTTATCTATCAAATCAAGCCCTTCAATCGAAACATAGGGCAGGGGTTCTTTAACCGAGCGGTAAAAGTGTTTGCTTAATGCGGGGTAGAGGGTTTCGTTAATTAATGTTGATTTTCCGCTGCCCGAAACGCCCGTGATACAAATGAATTTTCCCAACGGAAATTCCACATCGATGTTTTTTAAGTTGTTACCCGAAGCACCTTTTATGACCAGCTTTTTCCCACTGCCTTCTCTTCTTATTTTGGGCACAACAATTTTCCGTTTTCCGTTAAGATAATCGGCTGTGATGGTATTTTTGGTTACGATTTCACCGGGTGTTCCGGCCGCAACAATTTCACCACCGTGCCTGCCAGCTCCCGGCCCGATATCCACCACATAATCGGCAGCAAGCATGGTATCTTTGTCGTGCTCAACCACAATAACCGAGTTGCCGATGTCGCGTAAATCCTTTAAGGCTTCAATCAGTTTATGATTGTCGCGCTGGTGTAACCCTATTGAAGGTTCATCCAGAATATATAAAACGCTGGTAAGCTGCGATCCGATTTGTGTTGCAAGCCGAATACGTTGTGCTTCTCCTCCCGAAAGGCTCTTTGCCGGCCGGTTCAGATGTAAATAATCAATTCCCACATTTAACAGAAACGACAGCCTCGTGCTGATTTCTCTCAAAATTTCGCGGGCGATGGTTATTTGCTTTTCCGACATCAACAGGTGCGCATTGTCCACCCATTTTTTAAGGTTGACCAAATCCATGGTTGCAAGGTCGGATATGTTTTTATCGCCGATACGGAAATGCAACGATTCGCGTTTAAGCCGCCGGCCTTCGCACTCCGGACAGGTTTTGAGGTTCATAAAACTTTCGGCCCATCGTCTGGATGTTTGTGAGCTGTTGTCGTTTTTGTGCTGCTGTTTGATGTAGTTTACAACCCCTTCGAAATTGAGGTTGTATTTTGAAGTGATACCCATGTACTCCTTTTTTACCACAATGGTTTCGTTGGAGCCGTACAGTATCATCTGCATCGCTTTGTCGGGAATATCTTTTACAGGAGTATCAAGTGTAAAACCATGCTTGTACCCGATGGCCTCAATCTGACTAAAGACCCAGTTTTGTTTGTACTCGCCCAGGGGGGCAAATCCTCCTTTTTTTATGGATAATTCGGGGTTAGGAATCACCTTTTTCATGTCAACTTCAAAAACCTTACCCAGTCCGTTACAACGTTGGCAGGCTCCGTACGGCGAGTTAAACGAAAAAGTGTTGGGCTCCGGCATATCGTACGACAATCCGGTTACGGGACACATCAGTTTACTGCTGAAGTGTTTAATCTCCTCATGTTCATTATCCAGAATCATCAATGTACCTTTGCCGTATTTCATGGCCGTTTGCACCGTACGTTTAATCCGGTCGTAATCCTTTTGTTTAACATGTATTCGGTCAATAACCACTTCGATATCGTGTACCTTATAACGGTCGAGTTGCATTCCAAAGGCAATTTCCCGTATCTCACCGTCAACCCTTACGCGTAAAAAACCCTGTTGGCGAACCTGTTCAAACAGCTCACGATAGTGTCCTTTTCTTCCTTTTACCAGGGGAGCCAGCACGGCAACTTTTTTATCCTTATAGATTTCCAATATCAAAGAAAGGATTTGCTCTTCGGTATATTGCACCATTTTTTCGCCCGACTCGTAAGAATAGGCTTCGCCGGCACGGGCAAACAACAACCTGAAGAAGTCATATATTTCGGTAATCGTTCCCACGGTAGAGCGCGGATTACGGCTTACCGATTTTTGTTCGATGGATATCACCGGACTTAACCCGCTGATTTTATCCACATCGGGACGTTCCATATTGCCTATAAACTGACGTGCATAGGCCGAAAAGGTTTCCATATACCGGCGCTGGCCTTCGGCATAAATGGTATCGAATGCCAGCGACGATTTACCGCTTCCGCTCAATCCGGTAATTACCACCAGTTTATCGCGCGGGATGGCAAGATCGATATTTTTAAGATTATGCACCCGCGCTCCCAGTATCTCAAGAAATTGGTCTTCACCGTTTGGAGGTATATCTTTTCTTTCCTTCATACTTATTAATCAAATTCCTTCTCTTTTAACAGCTTTACACCGGTTAAATCATAAGGTTCATCGGGTATTTTTATTTCGTATGTCCTTTTCTTTCTGTTCTTTAAATAGGTTTGTCGGAGCCAGGGATTGTAATATTTTAAAAGTTTGTATGTAATTCCATGCTCTTTGGCAAAATCGGCCCAGTTTTCAACTTTACGACTTATTTTGACAATATGATATGGCAACGGTTGATAAAAGTCGGTTGACTGTAAATAAAACCCATATTCTTCAGGATGGCTGAATATAAGTTTAACCGCAAGTATTCTGAAAATATACCGGCTTGTTTCTTCAGGAACCAGCAGGTCGTAAAAGTTATGGCTCTTCTGTTTTTCCATCAGGGAGGTTATTCGTTTTATGCCCGCATTGTACGAAGCCGCCACCAGTGTCCAGTTGTTAAGCTTTGAGTAGCTTTTTTGTAAATAGCGACAGGCAGCTTCCGCCGATTTTTTAACATCATACCGCTCATCAACCTCTTTGTCAACTTCCAGTCCGTAATCGCGGGCAGTACCTTTCATCAGTTGCCAAAATCCTACCGCTCCTGCAGGCGACCGCACATTGGAAAGGTTGCTTTCGATAAGAGGAATGTACCTGAAATCCACAGGGATGTTATTGGCTGTAAGCACCGAATCGATCAATGGGAACCATCGATGTGATTTACGAATCAGCTGCAGGGTGGAGGAGTGCCAGTAGGTGTTAACGGCAAGCTCTTTATCCAGTGCCTCTTTAACATAAAAAATATCAAGGGGTACAGGTTCGCCGGCAAACGATAAGGTGTCAGGAATAGGAAGCGGAACAATCTTGTAATACTGTTCATTGGTTCCCGGCAGATAAACTTTTTTAACCGGCTGAAACATCTCCCAAAAGAAGACTCCTAAAACCACAATAAACGACACTATATAAGGAAGATATTTCTTCATATATGCAAATTAATAACGAAACGATATTTGGTTGATTTTACTTGAACGGCGTTTCAAAATCTTTAAAAAAGGGTGAAATTTTGTCTTTGTCCGAAAGCAACGGATTTTCGATACCCCAGTCGATATTTAAATCGGGATCATCCCAACGGATGGCCCCTTCGGAGGCCTTATTGTAAACGTTGGTACATTTGTAAAAGAAAACCGTATCATCTTCGAGGGTTACAAAACCATGCGCAAAACCGGGCGGTACCCAGTACATCCATTTGTTATCTTCGGTCAGATCAATGGAGGCCCATTGCCCGAAAGTTGGCGACGATTTGCGCAAATCAACCGCCACATCCCTTACGGCACCTTTAATTACCCGCACCAGTTTTCCCTGTGCAAAAGGCGGTTTCTGAAAATGGAGGCCGCGCAACACACCCTTTGCCGACTTGGATTCGTTATCCTGAACAAAATTCTGATCAATACCGCTTTTTAAAAACGCCTCTTTGTTATAGGATTCAAAAAAATACCCGCGACTGTCTTTAAAAACCTGTGGCTTAACAATGTATAAATCCGGTATCTTGGTTTCAACTATTTCCATAAACAATAATTTTAAGATGTAAAAGTAACCAATTAATTTACATTGAACCATGGTTTTTTACAGGAAAATCAACTCCCGTTTTTTATGGATGATAAATAGTGAAAGAACCGGAACAATCCGGTAAAATTTCAATATTATTTGTTGCTATTCTGAATGCTGTCTAAGTAAGCCTTTTCCTCTTCGGGTGAAAGCCAGCCGCCTCCCAGTGCTTTGTACAGTAAAATATACGATTTTAAAAGATTAAGCCTGGCGGACAGCACTTCCAGCCTGCTTGCAAACGACTGTCGCTGCTGTTCAAGCACTTCAAGATAGGTTGTGGAACCTTCGTTATAGCGAATAAACGACAGGGTTTCCGACTCAATGGCCGTTTTGGCACGCGACTGTTGCACGGCTACTTCTTCGCGATAGGTTGAGATGCTTATGAGCGCATCCTCAACATCTTTAAAAGCCTGCTGAACGGTTTTTTCATAATTTACCAGCGACTGATACGCATTTTGTCTGGCTATTTCCACACGCCTTTTATTTTGTCCGAACTGAAAAAGCGGCCCGAACAAA
>CAYNVN010000119.1:0-14515 GCA_964400655.1 uncultured Lentimicrobiaceae bacterium | reverse complement strand
CCAAAACTACGTCATTCATTTCAAATTACCCCGTCATTTCGAGGGAGGCACGACCGAGAAATCCCCTACTATAATCGACCGGATTACCTTTTGCCTAAGGGGCAGGCTGCTACTCAGGAGATTCCTCAGTCGTACCTTCTTCGGAATGACGCTGGGGCTTGCGGCAAGGGGCAAATCAAAAATCATAAATCAAAAATTTGCAATCATAAATCAAAAGTACTTGAAGTTTGGAGTGCCTAAAATTTGGAGTGTCTAAAGTAAATTCCAAATATCAAGCACCAAATCACAAAAAAATTCAAAAAATTCAAAAACAAAAAACCCAAAACTACGTCGTTCATTCATATTACCCCGTCATTTCGCTTCTTTTTTCTTCGTCATTCTGACGACCGTAGGGAGGAAGCCTGCCCTGCCGGCAGGCGGGAATCCCCTGCTATAATCGACCGAACTCCCTTTTGCCTTTGGGGCAGGCTGCTACTCAGGAGTTCCCCGCCCGTACCGAACGGTACGTTCGGGCAGGCCTCGTCGCTCCCCGAAAGCTTTCGGGTTCGCTTCCCTCGGGATGACGACGGGGCTTGTAGCAAGGGCAGGCCCGCCTGCCGGACGGGCAGGCAAATCAAAAATCATAAATCAAAAATCTACAATCATAAAGTGCCTAAAGTTAAACCTACGTCGTTCATTTAAATTATCCCGTCATTCCGACGACCTTTTCTTTTTTCGTCATTCCGACGACGCAGGAGGAGGCCTGCCCTGCCAGCAGGCGGGAATCTCCTGTGCAAAAGGTAACACCTAAAGATGATGCAGAAGTTTCTTCTCAGTAACAGCCCAATGCCGGACGGGTCTCGGTCGCACCTCCTTCGGTATGACACAAGGGCTTGCGGGATTAACAAGAAACGGGCAACAAGCTACCAGCAAACCCCTCAAACTTCTGAACCAAGTCATATTTCCGTTAATGTGATTTTAATATGTTCTCCCTGTAATAACTCATCACCTCCACCAACGGGGCAACCCATATTTCATCTGAATGTTGTTGCAAATATCGGATAAGTTCGCGATGTGCCTTTTCGGTTACCTTTAGGCTATGATTGCCGCCAACGCCATGAAACAAGAAAACAAGAAGCACCCCGTTTTTATTCTTTCCGGCTTTTTTAACCTGATCAATCAACACTTTTCCCGAAACAGATTTTGCACCATATATTTTCAGATTGTATATATCCATCTTCCCGATATAATTGACCCCTTTTTGTACTCCGCGTGCAGCCGTAAAATCATCTTTAATGCCGTTCAAAACCGGCACACTGTCAATTTCCCTGTCACCGCAGGTGTAAGCAAATGTCCGCCGGGTTTTGCCGTCAACGGCATGAAGCAACGTATTGCATAATGTTATCTCTTCCCTGAATTTTTCCGGCGAATAATTATCAAGATCATAATCGGGGTTTACCCATTTCCGGTTTTTTGATTTACCGAAACAGGGATGAAACAGGGTGTGATTTCCAAGCTCATGGCCTTCGGCAGCCACGGCGCGCCATTCGTCCATCCTGTTCTTAAACGATTCGGAATGGCCGGGGATAAAAAAAGTGGCTTTTAATCCTGCCGAATCCAAAACCGGAATCACATTATCGAGGTGTACATCAAGTCCGTCGTCGTACGTGAGCACAACGGCAAATTTATGGTTGTTCCATCTGCCCGTACCGCTATGCTGTGCCCGCAGAAAAGAGACCGAAAATAAAACGGCGAGAAAAAATAATATGGTAACGTACTTTCTCATCTATTTTTTAACCATATTCTCAACTTTGAAAACATCATCGTCAAGCCCCTGATTTATCTTGATGTCGCTCATAATAAATTTGGTTTCGTGGTTCCTTTTCAGGTTTTTCATACTCACACTGCTGCTAACCCACAAATTGCCGATTTTAACAAACTTATAGTTCGCCTCTTTTATTTTTTGATCGTTTTTGTCAAAATATTCAATCTTTTCGGGATAAAAGTGCTGCTTGTTAATTGTCACCTTCAAATGGCTGTACGGCCCCTGCTCTCCCTCTTTGGGTATAAGATCAAGCACATAAGCATCAGCACTGTTTTCCAACATTTTTGGGGTAAACCGTTGGGCATAAGGTTTGGTATTGGCATCTTCCAGTGAGAAATCGGATTTATTAAAAGCATTGCTTTTGGCCATATTGGTTACCTTTTTAGGCTTTTTAAACATAGGCATATAGAGGTAAACCGCTCCGGGAATATTAAGCGATGCTATGCCGCTGTCGGATTTTGGATATATGTATCTGAAAAGCTTATGATCCAGCCCTTTTTGATAAAGCATCGCCTTTTTGATTTTTGTTTTCCCCGAATTAAGGCTAATCATCTGCATTTCCACACGGGCACTTTTATCTTTAACGGCAAGAAACGTGTTATCCATCTTTTTTAAAACCGCCCCGGCATCATCCTGTGCAAAAGCGATGCCGAATACCGACAAAAAAACAGCCATTGCAATTATTTTTCTCATCTGTTTTATATTTGTTGTTTTTAAATAATTACCCTTCTCTCAACTCTTTACGGTGTTCAATCAAAATTATGGAAGGCAGCAGGCTCAACGCTCCCATGCTTGCTCCCAGCATACTTAAGGCAATGATGATTCCAAAATAGATCATCGGTACCAGACTCGAAAAGATCAGTGCCAAAAATCCCGCCGAAACCGAAATAAAATTAATGATAATGGCTTTACCGCTTACCGTTATGCTTTCGTTAATTGCCGCTTTCATATTGTTTCCCTGTTTAAGCGAATAATTGTAGTAAGAAAAGAAATGAATGGCATAGTCGATACCAATCCCCATGGCGATGCTTGCCACCAAAACGGTAACAATATTCAACGGGATACCGGTAAAGCCCATCATTCCGTAAATAATGCCAATGGTAACAATAACGGGAAGACTTGCATACAAACCTTTAATAAACGATTTAAGCATAAGGCTCACAATGGCAATTACCAAAATAAGCGCAATAACAAGGCTTACGATCTGACTGCGCAGCAGATTGTCGGACAACTTTTTATTAATAAAGGGCATACCGGTGATTTGAACCTTATATTTCTCCTGCGGATGGCTGCTGAAATATTTCTTTAAATATTCGTTGAGTTGTATGGTTGAATGCTCGCCAATATCCTGAAACTTCAATACTACCAGTGCCTGATCCATATCGGGACTCACCAGCCTGTTGATGCTTTCCTGCTCACCCAGCAAAAACCAAAACTGCCCGATAACCGATTCATCATCAGGAATTGTATTTTCACCGTTAATCACCTTGTTCAGATTTTTAATAACATCGGCAATGGATTGCGTATTACCAATCAGCGGGCTTTTTTTCATGTAGTTCTCAAAATCCATCATATCTTTCAGCATTTCCGGACTTTGAACATTTCCGTTAAAAACCGCAAAAACAGGTTTGGTTCCGCCAAATTTTTCAGAAAGGATTTTTTCGGAAATACTTACCGGATGATCCTTTTTTAAAATACCCTGCCACGCTTACACTCCGTTGCAGTTGAGATATCCCGCCGACGCTCACCAAAAAAATCACCACCCAAAAAACCACCATACGCCTGGGATTACCAATTACCATTCTGCTTAAAGGGCTTAAAAAATTACGTAGCAATATTGATTTTTCGTCATTGCCGGTTTTCTTTCTGAACATAAACTTTTTGGCAGGAAGAACCGCCAGCAAGGCCGGCACAAATATCAGGGCAAGCAGGGCGGAAAAGAAGGTGCCCAGTGCAGCCAGCAAGCCAAAGTCGCGGATCATAATAAGATAAGCCCCGAAAATAAACGAAAGAAACCCCACCATGGTTGTAAGTGCCGAAAGGCTAACAGGAACCATCATCAGCGAAAGCGATTTTTTAACCGATTGCTTGTAACCATTCTCCTTACAGTGATTTACCCTGTTCAAAATATGAATGGCATAGGCTGTGCCCACCGCCAGCACAATGATGGGTACATTGTTTGAAACCATCGACAGTTTAAAACCGAGCAGCGAAAAAAGGCCCATGCCCCAAACTATGGCAAGGCCTGCGGTAAGCAGGGGCATAACAACTCCCCGCAACGAGTGGAAACTGATTAACAGTATCAGCGAAATAAGCAAAAAAGAGATGGGTATCAGTACGGTCATGTCGTGCTTTACAACCCTCGAAACATATTGTCGCATAAACGGAGCCCCCGCAAAATAGAATTTCTCTTTAATGTTTAACGACTCCGTTTTTTCCATCACCTCTTTGGAAACCTCCTGAATATCCGAACCGTCCTTAAACGAAAACATGATCACACAGGCAGTACCGTCTTTGGAAATAATGTTGCCGGCAACCATATTGTTGGATGCTATTTTTTTTACCAGTGCATCAGCCTCTGCCCTGTTTTTCGGGCGATTATTGCTGTTTATCAAGCCGTCCGACACAAAATCATCATCCGTAACCTGAACCATTTGCATATTGGTAAGGCTTGTAACCGAAATAACCCCGTCTATAACCGATAACGAATCGGTTATCAGTGCTACATCGTCAAGCACTCCCGGCATCAGCACATTATCACTCTCAACAATAATCATCCCTATTTCGTTGCTTCCAAAGCGGTCGCCCACCTCCCTGAACAAGCTCACATCGGGGTCTTCTTTTGGCAGGGAATTCACTATATCGGAATCCACTTTTATACGGGTAAGCTGAAAAGCAAAAAACAGCGTAAACAGTAGCGTGGTGATGATTACTCCCCACCGGTATTTAACAATAATGTCAGATAGTTTTTTCATCAGGATAACATTAAGATATTACCCTGTTATAAAGGTGTAACCCTGATCATAACGGCATCGTGCGGCGGTACGGCGGCCGAATAACTTTTCTTATAATTTCCCATATCCTTATGCAGCCACAAATCCCTTACTTTGGCCTTGATATAGGCGGGATATCCCAGTTCCTCCCACGAAACGGCAATGGTTGCCTCCTGCTTGCTTCTGTTAAAAAGCACCACGGCCCTCGACCCGTCGGCAAGCTGCTTAACCCACACCTCGAGGTCGCCATCATCCCTTACCTTAACTCCCTGCTTTCCCAACGCATCCTGATCAACGTCAATGGCTTCCTTATTGGTAAGTATCGTTAAAGTTTCTTCGGTCATATTCCTAAGATCATTGCCTGCAATAAGCGGTGCCGCCAAAATACACCAAAGACTGAAATGGGCACGGCTTTCGCTAACCGACAGTCCGCTGTTACCCACTTCCAGCATATCGGGGTCGTTCCAGTGATCGGGGCCGGAGTACGAATAAAGATCGGCAACCCTGTCGAGTAAAATGGTAAATCCTGCATTATTCCTGTTATCCTCGCAATCCCAGCAGTCCATAATATCATCGGTGGCGCGCCACAAATGCCCCACATCTTTGGCCCACAGCCACGGTTTACTGATACCCCAGTCGCACAGACTAAAAACCACCGGACGGCCGGCTTTGTATATGGCATCGCGCATTAACATGTAGGATGCCTGTGCATTTTGAGTGCTTGTGTTGCACCAGTCCAATTTAAGATAATCCACACCCCAGGCAGCATAAGTACGTGCATCCTGAAACTCATAACCTCTTGCACCGGGCCGTTGCTGACAGGTTTTGGTTCCTGCATCCGAATAAATACCGAATTTCAATCCTTTTGAATGAACATAATCCGCCACTGCTTTCATACCCGAAGGAAACCGTTCGGGGTCGGGAATGATGTTACCGTTCAAATCGCGCCCTGTTTGCCAGCAGTCGTCGATAATTACATATTGATACCCCGCATCTTTCATGCCCGAATTAACCATGGCATCGGCAATCTCTTTAATCAGCTTTTCGCTCACATCACAACCGAACTTGTTCCAGCTGTTCCAGCCCATGGGCGGGGTCATGGCCAGCCCTTCAAATTTTTGTGCAAATGATAATGTAGATACCAGAATGCTCAATAAAACAATAAAACTCCTCATAATCGGATAGATTTAATTCAACCATATTTTGTTTGACAATTTACAAAGATATTGATTAATGTTAAAAACAATTGATAAGGAGATAATATATGTTACAGCGAAACCGGGATTACAGACAGAAGCCCGTGGCAACATTGGTTGCATTGATTTCAACGATTGACTTGTCCGGTTCATATTGCGAAACTTAATTTTGTTAATTTATATGCAGTCTATTTTACACCGTCAAACCACCGAACAATAATAAAGATTTCTTACTTTTGTATTGAATAGATGTAGATATGATAAATGTGAACATTAAAAATAAACCATCATGTTAGGATTAAGAAATGAATTTATCATGGCACCGGTTAAGCTGGGTTACAGCGACGGCACAGGTGTGGTTACGCAACGTCATTTGGATTTTTACAACGAACGCAGCAAACACATTGGAGCGGTGGCTTTGGAACCGCTTTACATGGATGCCGGATTACGCGAATTACCCACACAGCTGGGCATAGACACCGACGACAAAATAGCGGAGCTTAAAAAAATCACCGGACTGCTTCACCAAAACGGAGCCAAAGCCATAGCCCATCTAAACCACCCGGGCAGAATGGCCAATCCTAAAATTCCCGGAAACTATCACTGGTCCTCTACCGGTAACCCCTGCGAAAACGGCGGTGCAACACCAAAAAAAATGGACAGGGAAATGATGGACAAAGTAATAAACATGCATGTTGAGGCAGCACAAAGAGCCGTTAAAGCAGGTTTCGATATTATTGAACTTCAATTCGGACACGGCTATCTGATGGCACAATATTTATCGCCCGCGGTAAACGACAGAACCGATGAATACGGCGGTACTTTCGAAAACAGGGCAAGGTTTCCCATGGAAGTTTTCAACGCGGTACATAAAGCGGTTCATGTTCCGTTAATGATAAGAATAAGTGGTGACGAAATGATACCCAACGGTCTCCATACAGATGAGATGACTGCTTTTGCCCAAATGCTTGAAAAGGCCGGGGCATCTGCCATTCATGTTGTTGCCGGATCGGCATGTGCCAATCCGCCCTGGTTTTTCCAACACATGTTCATCCCCAAAGGCAAAACATGGGAACTGGCCGGAAAACTGAAACAAAACCTGAACATTCCAGTGGTTTTCGTAGGCCGTATCAACTCTTATAAAGATGTGGATTTTATAAAAGAAAAATACAACGGCGATATTATTGCCCTGGGCAGAGCCATGGTTGCCGACCCCGATTTTGCGGGTAAATATTTAAAACGGGTTGAAGGAGTGCCCCGCCCCTGTCTTGCCTGTGCCGAAGGCTGTCTTGGCGGCGTAAAAAGCGGCAAAGGACTGGGATGTGTTGTTAATCCGTTGGTTAATACCGGACTGAAAAAGCCGGAACCGGCTAAAGAACCGAAAAAATATGCTGTTATCGGTGCGGGGCTTGCCGGAATGGAAGCCGCCGTTACCCTTAGCCAACGGGGGCATCAGGTTGACCTGTACGAAAAGGAGACCCCCGGCGGTCAGTTCAACCTTGCCTCGCTGCCTCCCAATAAAGAGAGCCTGAAAGAACTTGTTGATTATTACAAAACAATAACAGAGGACTCCTCAATCCGTTTGATACACAAAGAAGCGGATGTTAACGACCTGTCGGGCAAAAATTACAACGGAGTTATTATGGCTACCGGAGCCGTGCCCGCCGTGCCGCCCATAAAAGGATTAAAAGAGTATTACTGGACCGAATTTCTGCACGACGATCAACTGCCGCACGGTGCAAAAGTGGTTATAATTGGCGGCGGACTCATCGGTTTGGAAGTGGCCAGCAAACTGATTGACAACAACAACGAAGTAATTGTTGTGGAGATGCTGGAAGAAATGGCCCGCGGTATGGAGATGATAGAAAAGACCATGACCATGAAAAAACTGAAAACCAAAGGAGCCGTTATGCTGGTTAACCACCGTGTTACGCAAGTGGACGGCGACAAGGTAACGGTAGAGAGCAATCAGGGCCAAACCGTTTTTGAAAAGGTTGACAGGATTGTAGTGGCTGCCGGCATGAAAAGTTATCGTCCCTTTAAACCGGGAGATAATCTGCCCGTTTACACGGTGGGCGATGCAAATAAAGTAGGCAAAGCACAGGAAGCCATCCGCGATGCTTACGAGCTGGCCATAAAATTATAATTACGGAATTATCCGGTGAATCCCCGGTTCGTATTTTCGGCCAATAATATCGGTCATCTTTTTATAATCCGACCGGTTGTTGACAAAATCAACATTATTGGTGTCGATGATTAAAATACGCATATCGCCGGGCTGCTGCTTAAAAAACTCAAAATAGCCGGTCTGTATTTTATCGAGGTACTCATCCTCGATGGAAAGTTCGTAGGGCCGGCCCCGCTTGTGAATATTCTTTTGAAGGTTGGGCGTTTCAAGGTAGAGATAGACCAACAAATCGGGTTTGGCAAGCTGACTGATGATGATGTTAAAAAAGCGTGTGTAGAGGTTGAACTCGTCAGACGGAAGGGTTTTGCGTGCAAATATCAACGATTTTACAATGTAGTAATCGGAAATGGTAAAATCCTTAAACAAATCCTGCTGGCTCAGCTGATCTTTTAATTGCTGATAACGCGAAGCCAAAAAGGTCATCTCCAGCGGAAAAGCATATTTATCAGGCTCCTTATAAAACTTGGGTAAAAAGGCATTGTCCTCAAACTCCTCCAAAATCAGCTTGGCATTAAAATCGGCAGCAATTTTTGTAGCCAGCGAAGTTTTGCCTGCTCCAATATTTCCCTCTATGGCAATAAAATTATAATTCATTTACCCTTCAAATAAAACAACATTCAAATTATCGGTACACTCATTCAGCAGCGCTTTGTTATCTTTTTTTAATACCGGATGAACAAAACCGGGAATAACCTCAACAAGCGGCAACAGCGTAAAACGCCTTAAATGCAGTGCCGGATGCGGTATTGTAAGATTTTTTGTTTCAACAATTTTGTTTCCGAAATATAAAACATCCACATCAATGGTTCTGGAAACAAATCCGCTGCCGTCTTTTCTTTTGCGCCCCAGCTTTTGCTCCACATCCAAACAAATTTCCAGCACCTCTTGCGGTGTTTTTCCGGTTTCAAAAATAACCACCCGGTTCAAAAACGGAACCTGTGCATCAAATCCCCAGGGTTCACTCTCATAAATTCCCGACAACCGCTCTTCACTGCCAAATTCTTCCCTGAGCAAGGCCAAAGCATCGGCAATAAACGCTTTACGGGGTTCAATATTAGAACCAAGTAACAGCACCGTTTTTTCATTTTCAACCATGCAGCAAATGTAGAAAAAAGAAGCACGAATTAACTTATCGCCAACGGCGAAAAAACGGGAGTTTTAAACAAATTTAAAAAAACATTACTTTTATAAACTTTCAGGCAACCCCTCAATAAATGTACTGTCTTGCAGATAAGAAACAACCAAATGACAGAAGAGCTGATTGTAGAAAAGTGTAAAGCCGGCGACAAAAAGGCCTTTGCATTCTTGTATAACACTTATGCACCCAAAATGCTGGGGGTATGTTTTCGGTACGCCAAATCGCGCGAAGAGGCTGAAGACATGTTACAGGAAGGCTTTATTAAGTTGTTTCAGAAAATTGATACATTTAAAGGAAGCGGTTCGTTTGAAGGCTGGATGAGAAGGGTAATCGTTAACACCGCCATCAATTATTATAAAACTCAAATAAAATATAACAGTACCTTAAACGTGGAAAACAGCGACCTTACATTTGTGGAAAACGATCATTCCGAAAACTCGTCAGGAAGCGACATTCCGCAAAACAAACTGCTTGAAATGATACAACAACTGCCGGAGGGATATAAGATGATTTTTAACCTGTACGTAATGGACGGCTATACCCATCAGGAAATTTCCGAAATCCTGAACATATCAATAAACACCTCCAAATCGCAGTTATTTAAAGCACGTAATATGTTGCGAACCAAAGTTGAAGAATATAGAAAACAACAAGTATTGATATAAAAAATTGCGTCCGGTTTTTACCCGCGCTAAAAAGATAATAAAATGAACACTAATAACAATATTGATAACCTGTTTAAAGAAGGTCTCGGCAATTTTGAGCCTGTTCCTTCCGAAAAAACATGGGGGGAGATTGAAAGCGCACTGTTTGCAGCGCCAAAACCCGTTCCGTTTTTCTTAAGGAAAAGGGTTATTGCTGCCATCCTGTTACTACTGCTCACCCTGGGCGGGTGGCTGCTCTATTCCGTCTTGCAAACAAATGATCGCGGAATGGCAGACAATAATACCAAAAAGGCTCCGGTTATTGTTACACCTGCGGCAAAAACAACACCAACAACCGGTAACACGGGCAATACAAAAAACAACACCCTTAACAAACCATATAAAGCTGTCAAACCGCTTACTACCGACAACAGCCTTGCCGCAAATACTACAAACATTAAAAATGCCTCAACCGTAACTACAAAAGCAGTTCCCCAACCGGCAAAACAAAAACTGAATGAAACAATTTTTACCGACAGACAAGATGTATTGAGCAACATGCCTTATGCAGGCATCCATAATCTTACCACCCTGCCGTTAAACGAAATACCGGAACAACATCACGAAATCCTTACCGTTGAACAATATATTAAAAAACGGAGCAACCTGCATTTTTATACCGGAGCAACCGTTCAGGCAGGCATGATATACTATCCGTCAACCAAAGATCAGTTCACATATGCCGCCGGTGCCGATTTCGGTTTAAAAGCCGGAAAGTTTTATTTTGAAAGTGGTATCGGTTACCGTCATATCACCGAACAGGGAAATTACAAAATCAATTTCAAAACACAGGACAGTATAGGATATTACAATCATGTTACCTCTTTTGAGGTCAATCCGCAAAACCCCAATGAGATCATCCTCAATTACAAAAAAACAACCGTTTACGATTCTGTTGAACACATTGCCTATACGGCACCTTTATTCAAATACGACTACCTTACCGTACCGCTAAGAATAGGATACCGTGTTTTTAATGCAAACAACCTGTTTATTGCTCTTGAAACAGGCATTGAATACAGCCGCTTAATGAGTTCATTCATTCCCGACGACGGATTTTATTACGAGGGTTCGGATATTGTACAAATCGTAAATAACACCCCTGCCCGTGTGGAAAATAACTGGAAATTCATGTTCTCGGTAAGGGTTGGCATAAAACTTAACAAAAGCATTTCCATCATTGCACAACCCGAATTCAGTAAATACCTGACCTCGGTTTACGAAAAACAATACGATCCGATGAAACCCTATATGATGAATTTACGGGCGGGCATATATTTTGATTTTTAATACAGGACTATGAAGCCAATTAAAAAAATATTATCCGGTTTGTTTTTATTGATACTTGTTGCAGGACAACTTACGGCATCAGGCAGCAATAAAATATTTACGGGAAGCGTTAAATCATCTTCCGATCAAACACCCCTCGCTTTTTACGATGTATATTTTCAGACGAACGACGATTCGCTTTTCTGTTACCCGACCATAACCGACGAATCAGGTATTTATTACGAAATATTGGAAACAAATCCCGGCGATACGGTCACTGTTTATGTTTTCGATTGCGAAGGCATCAAACACAGCATAGTGTTTCCCAATCCCGATACGATAAACATTGCCGATTTCTCAATCTGCTCAGAAGCACACAATTGTCAGGCCATGTTTTACGAAGAAACCGACACATTAAACCCTCTTGCCTGTTATTTTCACAATGCCTCTGTCGGCAGCTATAATATTACGGCATGGGACTTTAACGACGGAACATTCAGCTATGAAGAAAATCCATATCACATTTTTCCGGCAGAAGGAATCTATATTGTTTCATTAACCATTTACGACAGTATTAATACCAACGGTTGTTTCGATTTTATCTCACTCCCCGTATATATAGGAGAGCCCGGTGGCTGTTATGCCGGCTTCTCATTTACCCTCGATTCGTTAAACAACACCCCCAATGTTTATAACTTCATCAACCAGTCGGAAGGAGAAAATCTTACATACTATTGGGATTTTGGTGACGGTCAGTATTCCAATGAAAAAAACCCGCAACACATCTATTCCGAATCCGGCACCTATCAGGTCTATTTAAGAATCCAGAACACATACGGAAGTTGTTTTGATGAAACAGCCCAAACCTTATCCACCCCCTCCTATTACGATTTTGGCGGACAGGCCTTTTTAGGACAATATCCCATAAATATCGAACCCGAAGACAACCAAAACAGTGCAGTTGCCTACCTCTACCGCAAAGTTGAAGGAAAATGGCGTTACATGGATAAACGCGAGTTTTGGCAACTCGGTTATTACTGGTTCACCGACAAATTGGAAGGCGATTACCTTATCAGAATCGACCTTGATAAAAATTCGGAGGCATACGGCGAATATGCTCCCGGATATTACAAACAGGCTGCCGGCTGGCTGCACGCAACAACCTTTACACTTTCAGGCGAAACGTATGAAGAATCGGTTAAATTAACCAAACTGAGCGCCATTGATGAAGGCATCAACCAGCTATCGGGAATCATCTTTTACGACTCAACATTAAACAATCGTAAGATGCTTTCCGGCGCATTGATTCAGCTGCTCAACCAATCCCGCGAAGTGGTAAAATTCACTTACAGCGACGAGCAGGGGAACTTTAAATTTGACGACCTTCCCGATGGCTCTTATTATATTAAAGGTGAAGTTACGGGATATTGCTCAAGTTTATCACCGGTAACATTAACTTCCGGAACCGAATTAGTTGATGATATCGAAATTGAGATATCTGAATGCGGCACCATCGGCATTGATGAAACCAAAGAACAAAAAGATATTGAGGCCAGTCTCTTCCCCGTTCCGGCACAAAATACCCTTAATATTGAACTAAAATCCAACCGAAAAGACAATGTAACCATTTTTATCGTCAACATGGAAGGAAAAACCATAACCCGACGCAGGGTTAAAGCTACCGAAAACAACACGCACAGGTTTGATGTAAGCAAATGGCCCGACGGTATATATTTTGTTAATATCCTGAATATTAACAATGGCCGAAATTTTAGCAAAAAATTTATCATTTCAAGATAAAATCAGGCAACCTTTTAAATTATTGTTGTCTTAGTCCATAGAAGCTTCTTTCTTTATTCATTAATAAAAAATTAAAAAAATGAAAACAGTTATTCTTAGTTTATTTATGAGTCTGATGAGCCTTGTGAGTTTCTCACAGGCTTACCAGGTTACTGTCAGCGGGACAGTAACAGACGGCCCCTCCGGCGATCCTCTTCCGGGATATGCTGTGACCATTGAAACCGACAGTACTGCCAATGGCGGTGCCTATTACAACATGGTCATAACTGACATGAACGGCTATTATACCGACACTTTTGATGCTGCTGACGGTGAGAGCGGCATTGTTTCCACTTCGGTTATTGACTGCGACGGAACCATCCAAAATGTTGACAACAACTACGATGTAAACAACAACACTTTCCAGGTAGATTTCGCTTTATGCAACAACCCCGGTGGCGGCGGCGGAACAGGCGACAGCTCATGTATGGCCATGTTCTCCTATTATTTTGAAGACAATTTCCTTGAAGTTCACTTCGAAGACCTGTCGTTTGGTAACCCCGACACTTGGAGCTGGGAATTTGGCGACGGAGCCACCTCTTCCGAACAAAACCCTGTTCACCTTTATGCCCAAGCCGGCGAATATGAAGTTACATTAACCATCTCGGGCGACAGCTGCAGCAGCAGTTTTACCGACTGGGTATGGGTAAGTGATGACAGTACAGGATTTGAAGAGTGCCAGGCAATGTACTGGGCTTATCCTGCTGAAAACGATTTTATGACCTTCAATTTTGAAGATAAAAGCTGGACTGCAAGCGGTAATATTCCCGACTCATGGGCATGGGACTTTGGCGACGGAGCCACTTCAACCGAACAAAACCCCACCCATACTTATACCGAAGCCGGCGAATATGAAGTTTGCCTGACCATTACCGATACTGCCTCCGATTGCGAAAGCACATATTGTGGATACATTTTTGTAGAAGATATGAACGGTTGCCAGGCATACTATTATTACATGCCCGAAGACAGCATGGGATTTGATATGTCAACACTGCACTTTTTTGATTATTCGGCAGGCAACCCCGACAGCTGGTCATGGGACTTCGGCGACGGTGAAACATCAACCGAACAAAACCCTGTTCACACTTTTGCCGACGAAGGTGTTTACAACGTATGCCTGACCATTTACAACAGTGCCGACACTTGCGAAGATACCTACTGTGAAGATATTTATGTATTTAACGATTCAACCGGAAACTGCTATGGATACTTTATTTACGACCAAACCGACACAAGCGGACTGACATTCGATTTTGAAGCAATAAACTATAGTAACCAAACCATGGACTACAGTTGGGATTTCGGCGACGGAACAACCGGTACCGGCGAAAACATTACACATACTTATGCTGCTGCAGGCACCTATGACGTTATCCTCAAC
>CAYNVN010000118.1:0-20082 GCA_964400655.1 uncultured Lentimicrobiaceae bacterium | reverse complement strand
TTCCCGCCTGCCGGCAGGGCAGGCTTCCTCCCTACGGTCGTCAGAATGACGAAGAAAGAAAGAAAAGATCATCGAAATAACGGGGTAATATGAATGAACGACGTAGTTTTAACTCTAGGCACTCCAAACTTCAAGTACTTTTGATTTATGATTGCAAATTTTTGATTTATGATTTTTGATTTGCACGCCCGTCCGGCAGGCGGGCCTGCCCTTGTCGCAAGATGTTGAAAGATGACTTTTTCCCGTTTCCATCGTTTGTGGACTAATGGAGCAGATACGAGCTGTAAGAATAAAGTTATAAAACCCTGTTTATAAGTTAAACGGAGATGGTTATCTTCCACTAAATATTGTGGTTTTCACTGATAAATATTCGTTTAATTTTCATCTGCATACCACTCGGCATACGAGGTTACCGTTTCGCGAAGCATCAGGTATTTTAATTCAACATTTTGAGGCAGGTTGCTTTTGATGCGCTGTGCAAAATCGTTGAGCATCATTTCGCTGGTGGGCTGATAATCGAGCAGGATAACCTTTTCGTAGTTTTTTTTAAGTTCATTAATCAGGGATTCCGGCACATCGCTTCGGAGTACCAGCGCATGGTCGAAAGGTTCAACAATCAGCTTTCTGACGATTTTTTTCAAATCACCAAAATCCATAACCATTCCCCGTTTGGGATGATTTTTTTCTTCCATGGGATAACCGGCAACGGTAACCAGCAACTCATACGAATGTCCGTGAATGTTTTTGCAGAGTCCGTCGTATCCCGGAAGCGAGTGGGCGGTTTCAAATTTAAACTCCTTGGTAATTCTTATGTATGGTTTTCGGTTCATGATGCTTTAAGAAATTTATACTGTTTGATGAATTTGCCGTCGCCGGTTTTAATAATCAGTAAATATAAACCTTGTTGCCAGTCACTTACGTCTATGTTGTTATCGTGGTTATGCAGCTCTCCTTTTTTTATCACCTGACCCGCCATGTTTACTATCGAATAATCTGCCCGGACATCGGAGTTGCTAATATGCAGTCTGTTGGAAACAGGATTGGGATAAACGGCAACTTCCACGTCGAGCGGATTAATAACTGCTGACGGGTCAACCCAAATAAGCGTGATGTATTCGGGGTGGTCAACAAAGGGGTTTCTGTTTTGTTGGAAGTTGTAAATTTTATCATTGCGGTCAAGCTCTTTTTGGCTTACAGGATCTTCGTTACTCCACTTAACCATCAAATCCAGGTACCAGTCTTCGTAAACATGATCGCTGGTGCCATCCAGTACCGCATCTGCATTTGACGAATTGTTTTGCCATCCTGCAATTACATTTTCGTACCGGGTAGCCATGTAAAAATATACCCGGGCAAGATCGCCTTTAAACTCGTCAATGGGTTCAAAAGCGGTTCCCTGATATCCCGAAACGTTACTGCTTCCCAGTTTGCTTCCGTTTTGCGAAGTCCACGTGGCACTTCCCACTTCCGAATAGGGCCAGTTGCTTCTGCGTCCGTTAACGTATCCGTCGGTGGGTAAAATGTGAACCACATCATTTTTCATGGGTGCGGTGTTGTTAAACCAGCTTTTGGGAAATGTATGTTCACGGTTATAGCACGACCCTTCGCCGCTGTAGTTGCCGCATTGGTCGGAACCTTTGTTGTATTCGTACGGATTTTGTCCGTTGGGATTAAAGGAATAGATATCCCATATTTTGTTGGTTGCCGTACCGCTGTTGGTAAGATTGGCAGGCATCAAATCGCCGGTAAGGTAAAAAGTCCACAAGGCGGAATAGCCCTGGTCGTGGTGATTTTTAATAATGTTGTAAAGGGCCGTTTTCAGTTCGTAACCTGTTTTGCCTTCTGCACTGTTGTAATATCCTGCCGGAGGTTGTGCAACCGAAAAGGTGGTGATTCCGCTTAACAGAACGGCAATAATAAAATAAATTTTCTTCATCAAATTAAAGTTTAAATAAAAACATAACGGCTGATACTCCCATTATCAGCGCTCCAATCATATATAATAACGAAACAAAAGTAAGCGAGGTTTTTGACTTGTCGGTATAAATGGCAGGCATAATCATAAACGATGACAGTAAAAAAAGGGCGATCAGGCTGGTTTGAAAATTGACCTGCGGGAAATAGTAAAACATCATACCCACGGTAAAGGCATTGGTTCCCTGCGCTACACCCGAAAGGGTCATTAGTTTCGGATTGTCAAGGCTGAGGCTAATCTCTCCTTTTCTTAATTTAAAGGCTTCCATGGCCATTCGTACCGAAATCAGGAAAAAGATAACAAACACCACTCCTTTTCCCCAGTCGCCAATCAGATGCAGGAATGCGTTACCGGTGAGTTTGCCCAGACCGAACATAACCACCTGTATTATCACCACAATGGCTGTGGCAATAATTGCCTGCAACCGGTTATGCCCCACGTTTACATTGATACCGGGAGGTATAACATGTATGGCCAAGGCAAATATTATTAGTGCATGTATTAACCAGCTCATTTTTTAAAAATCGGGGGGCAAAGTTAATCAATCTATATGAGACCTGTAATTTGTATTTGTCATTTAATATCTGCTTTGTCGAAAGAGCCGGTGGCTTTGCTGTTCACATCCGGCACTCCGTAAGTTTCGCCGATATCATTTTTACGGGAATTACAACTTCCTGTTTCAACGGGAGACACGATAGCTGTTCCGGGTTTTACACGGAAAAAAGCATACAGAATAAATTACAATACTAAAAAAACCGGCTTTGCTAAACGGTTTAAGCACAACTTTTACCCTTTCAGTGCTTCGGCTCCGCTTACAATTTCCAGAATTTCGTTGGTAATGGCAGCCTGACGGGCTTTGTTGTAAGCCAGGTTAAGCGCTTTGATAAGTTCGTCGGCATTGTCGGTGGCTTTGTGCATGGCGGTCATACGGGCACCGTGCTCGGCGGCAAAACTATCAAGCAGTGCTTTATACAATTGCAGTTTAATGGCTTTTGGAACCAAAGCCTCCAGAATCTCTTCCTTGTTAGGCTCAAAAATATAGTCGGCCTGCATGGTATGCTCGCCGGTTTCCTGTTTGGGAGTCTCTTTTTGTTCTTCGCTACCGGTAACGGGTAAAAACTGTTCGGTTCTTAATATTTGAACGGCAGCATTTTTAAACTGGTTATAAACCAAAAATATTTTATCGTATTCCTTGTTTACAAACTGCTCCATCAGTTTTTCGGCAACCGGTACACTGTTTTCAAAAGTGAGGTGATCAAAAATCTCCTTGTTGATTTCATCGGGTTTATAACCCTTTGATGTAAGCAAATCACCTGCTTTTTTACCGAGCGCCAAAATTTTTACGTTACCTTGTTTGTATTGTTCCGAAAACCGGCCTTCAATAAGGGCAATGGTTTCTTTAACAATATTAATATTAAACCCTCCGCACAATCCGCGGTTTGAGGAGATGGCCACAATTAATACTTTATGATCTCCCCTGTCGTTAGCATAAATACCTTCGTCGGAACCTTCGAGGCTTGCGTTGAGGTTTTGCATTATTTCGGTAAGCTTGGCAGCATAAGGACGCAGGCTGATAATGGCGTTTTGCGCTTTTCGCAGCTTAGAGGCCGCAACCATCTTCATGGCACTGGTAATTTGCCTTGTTGATTTGGTTGATGCAATCCTTATTCTGACTTCTTTAAGACCACCCATAGTGTTAAGAGTATATGATCAAAATTATTCTTTATAACGACTTACAATTTCCGCCGCTGCTTTTTTAATGTCTTCAACGGCTTCGTCGGTAAGTTTACCTGTAGCCAGCACTTTTAGCGTATCGGCATAAGTTGTATCCATGTGATGCAGAAATTCGGTTTCAAAATTGATGATTTTATCCACCGGAACCTCACTCAGCAGGTTGTTGGTACCACAATAGAGAATGGCAATCTGATGCTCAACCGTCATCGGCGAATATTGGGGTTGTTTCAATATCTGCACATTTCGTTTACCTTTTTCCAATACCGACATGGTAGCGGCATCCAAATCGGAACCAAACTTGGCGAATGCTTCCAGTTCGCGGAACTGAGCCTGGTCGAGTTTTAATGTACCGGCCACTTTTTTCATCGCCTTGATTTGTGCATTACCACCAACCCTCGATACCGAAATACCTACGTTAATAGCAGGACGGATACCCGAGTTAAAGAGGTTGCTTTCGAGGAAAATCTGACCGTCGGTAATGGAGATAACGTTTGTGGGGATATATGCCGATACGTCGCCAGCCTGTGTTTCGATAATGGGGAGAGCCGTTAACGAGCCACCGCCTTTTGCCATGTGTTTAATGCTTTCGGGCATATCGTTCATGTTTTTGGCAATTTCATCGTTGTTAATAACCTTGGCGGCACGCTCCAGTAAACGTGAGTGCAAATAGAAAACGTCGCCGGGATAGGCTTCGCGTCCGGGGGGACGACGCAGCAGCAGCGATACTTCGCGATAAGCCACAGCCTGTTTCGACAAGTCGTCGTAAACAATCAGTGCGGGGCGGCCGGTATCTCTGAAAAATTCGCCGATAGCGGCACCGGCAAACGGAGCATAAAACTGCATGGCAGCCGGGTCGGAAGCAGTAGCCATTACAACTACCGTATAATCCATGGCACCGTTCTTCTCCAATGTATCAACAATATTGGCAACGGTTGATCCTTTTTGGCCAACGGCAACATAAATACAGTAAACGGGTTCGCCTTTTTCGTAAAATTCTTTTTGGTTGATGATGGTATCAACGGCAATGGCGGTTTTACCGGTTTGTCGGTCACCGATAATCAGCTCACGCTGACCACGGCCAATGGGTATCATGGCATCAATGGCCTTGATACCGGTTTGCAAAGGTTCGTTTACCGGTTGACGATAAATTACACCCGGAGCTTTACGTTCCAAAGGCATTTGGTACAGGTCGCCGGTAATTGGGCCTTTACCGTCAACAGGTTCGCCCAGTGTATTGATTACCCTGCCCAACAGACCTTCGCCTACATTTATAGATGAAATTTTGTTGGTACGTTTTACCGTGTCGCCTTCGTTGATATCTTCTGTTTCACCAAGGAGTACAACACCCACGTTGTCCTCTTCGAGGTTTAATACAATACCTTTAAGGCCTGTTTTTTCAAACTC
The DNA here is from genome assembly GCA_964400655.1 of uncultured Lentimicrobiaceae bacterium. Lineage (GTDB taxonomy): Bacteria > Bacteroidota > Bacteroidia > Bacteroidales > F082 > B16-G9. The sequence continues at coordinate 14,969 of CAYNVN010000118.1, read as the reverse complement.
AACAAGTTCTCCTGCCTGAGCATTGGACAACCCGTAAATACGGGCAATTCCGTCACCAATTTGTAATACAGAACCAACCTCGTCGAGAGAGGTTTCTGATTTAAAACCTGCAAGTTCCTGTTTTAGTATGGCTGATACTTCAGCTGGTTTGATGTCTGCCATATTTATGTTATTTTCTGGTTATAATTTCTTTATGAATAAATTTTTTGAAAATTCGTTTTTCAACTCTTTTAACTGCGTTTTAATACTGGCATCGAACTGATAATCTTCGTAATTGATAATAAAACCTCCGACAATATCTTCGTTAACCGTTTCGTGAAGTTCGATGTTTAGTTTGGTGGCATCGGCCACTTTTTTAACAATGGTATCTTTGGTTTTTTTATCGGCTTTAAAGGCCGTAATAAGTTCAAGCGGAAGGATGTTGTTGTATTTCCGGTAGATGTCGATATAGGCTTCGCATACAGGTTCCAGATACATTTCTCTGTCCTTTTTGATGATAAGGGCAAAGAATTTTTCCGTTAATTTTTGTATGTGATTGCCAAACACGGCATCCAGCAGTTTTACTTTTTTAAAGTCATCAACAACGGGATTTTTCAGCAGTTTTCTGAGCTCCCGGTGTTCCTGAAGAACTTCGCTGATCAGCTGCATGTCTTTTACAATCTTATCCTGAATTTTCATTTCCAGGGCAAGGTCGAACAAAGCCTGTGCATATCGTTTTGCCAATAGGTTAACTCTCATGAATCAATATCTTTAGTTCAGTTGAATGTCTTTAAGCAGTTTATCAACATAAGCCTGTTGTTTTTTCTTGTCACCAAGTTCTGCCTTTAATACTTTCTCGGCAATTTCGATGGAGTAAGTGGCGATAACGTTTTTCAGTTCAATCAGGGCAGCCTGTTTTTCAGCGTTAATTTGTTCGCGGGCATTTTCGATGATAATTCCTGCTTCTTTATTGGCTTTTTCGCGAGCCTCACCAAGAATTTGCTCTTTGATTTTTCGTGCTTCGGCAAGTAAAGCATCACGCTCTTCACGGGCCTCTTTCAGTAACTCTTCGTTTTTAGCTTTTAACGATGCCATCTCTTTTTTGGCATCTTCGGCAGCCTGTAAAGCGCTTTCAATACTATCTTCCCGCTCTTTTAACGATTCGAGAATGGGTTTCCATGCAAATTTTTTCAGCACAAAGAAAACGATCAAAAAAGCCAGCGTCATCCAAAAGATGAGTCCAAAACCGGGATTAATTAATTGCATTTTCTGTTTCTTTTATTAGTTGATTTTTAATTTCTTTTTAAAAACCTACTGCATGGCAACCAACCGTTGCCGTGCAGTAGTGTTTAACTGTTTGCCCGTTAAAGTTTTACAAGAAAACAATAAGCAGGGTAACAACAATAGCAAAGAAGGCAACACCTTCAATCAGAGCGGCAGCAACAATCATGTTTGAACGAATGTCGCCAACAGCTTCGGGTTGACGGGCGATAGCTTCAACTGCACCTTTACCGATTTGGCCAATACCAATACCGGCACCGATGGCAGCAATACCTGCTCCAATACCTGCACCCATTTTAGCATAAGGGGCGAGGTCTGCAACAGCCTGAAGTAAAATTGCTAATAGTTCCATAATGATAATTTATATTTAGTTAATAATGGATAAATTTCTAATTAATGTGATTCTTCGGTTGCCATACCAAAATAGAGGGCCGACAATATGGTAAAAACATAAGCCTGAATAAATGCCACCAGCAACTCGAGCATGTTCATAAAAATGCTGAATCCAACCGAAACTACCGAAACGCTATATCCGGCAACGGGTGCAATGTTCCCGAAAATAAATATCAGGCTGATAAACCCGAGAATAATGATATGGCCTGCACTAATGTTGGCAAAGAGACGAACCATCAGTACGAAAGGTTTGGTAAAAACACCCATCAGTTCAACAATGGGCATCAACGGCACCGGTATTTTAAGCCACCACGGTACTCCCGGCATGTTTACAATGTGAATCCAGTAATTTTTGTTACCGCTAAAAGTGGTAATAATAAAAGTAAATGCTGCCAGAACACCGGTAACACCGATATTACCCGTTATGTTGGCTCCGCCCGGAAAGAAGGGGATAATACCAAACAGGTTGTTAAAGAAAATAAAGAAAAAGATGGTTAACAGGTAAGGTACATATTTTTCGTAATTGTGGCCGATGGATGCTTTGGCAATATCATCTCTGACAAAAAGAATAAGCGGCTCGAGCAACGATTGCAAACCTTTTGGCGCATGGCCTTTGCGTTTTTTATACGAATTGGCAACCGAAATAAATATCCACATGAGTAAAAATATACTAATGAATATTGCCAATACGTTTTTAGTAAACGATATGTCGTAATCGGGGCGAACTTCGTTGCCTTCGGCATCTGTACGTACAAGTTTTCCGGTGTTAAAACCCTCTTTGGCAATATGATAACCCTGATAAGATTCGTGTCCGTGGTGCAGGTGTTTTGAGCTGAATATGTGCCATTCACCCTGATCATAAAGGATTACCGGCAGATAAATGGAGATGTGGGTGTTGTTCCAGGTAAGAATGTGCCATTCGTACGAATCGGTGATATGCTCAATAATCATTTCACCGGCTTTAAATTCTTGCTGTTCAACGTCATCCGGCCACTTTTCCTCTTTGTTGCTTTCGTGATGTTGTGCAAATAGTATGGTTCCCGAAAATAAAAAAAGCACCAATAGTGCCGCAACCGGGAATAATCGTTTAATGCTTGTAATATCGCCCATAGGTGATAGAAATGTATTGTTTTTATTCGGGTGCAATTTTACAAAGAATAACTGAAACATAAAAATGTTTTTCATTAAATAATTTAATGACTGTTAATTACAGGAAATGCAAGGTGTTAATCAAGAATCATTTTAAATATGCAACTCTCTTGAAATGAGCGATAAAAATTTGTATTTTGTTACTCCAAAAAAATAATTTAACAGGGATAAATCATGAAAAAAAGTTTAATTTTTTTAATTATGGCAATGGCGGTTGTTTTTCAGTCGTGTTCAACTGCCGAAAAAACACAAACGGTTACGGTAAATCGTAGTCAGCAGTTAAAGGCCATTGAAAATGTTTTAGAGCAATATATTGTTGCCAACGAAAACGAAGATTTGTCGTTAATTGAAGATATCTGGGCTCCCGACGGAGATATTATTTTGTACGGAACCGGTACGAAAGACCGGCTGATGGGATGGAATAATATTAGAAATGCGTATAAAACCCAGTACACAACCATTGATAACATTTTCATCACCTCTTCGGAACAATATATTAAATTGAATGAAACGGGAAATACCGCATGGTTTGCCGAAATTTTGAATTACAACTATATGAAAGACGGCAAAGCCAAAGATTTAAAAGGCCTTCGGTTTACGGGAGTGTTAAAACATTGTAAAGACGGCAAATGGCGGATTGTTCAGGCACACCTTTCCATTCCTGCAAAAGATGATTAATTAAAAAGCACCCGCCCTTAACAAATAGAATTTTAAAAAGCAGCTATTCCCGTGGCATCCATGCCGGTTATTAACAGGTGGATGTCGTGTGTTCCTTCGTACGTTATTACCGATTCAAGATTCATCATGTGACGCATGATGGGAAAATCGCCCGAAATTCCCATTGCTCCTAAAATTTGCCGGCTTTCGCGTGCTATTTTCAATGCCGTTTCCACATTGTTACGTTTTGCCATCGAAATTTGGGCCGGTGTGGCACGGTCGTCGTTTCTAAGCATTCCCACCCGCCAGGCAAGCAGTTGCATTTTTGTTATGTCGGTAAGCATTTCGGCCAGTTTTTTTTGCTGAAGCTGAAACGATGCAATGGGTTTTCCGAATTGTTTTCGTTCAAGCGAGTATCTCAAAGCAGTGTCGTAACAATCCATGGCGGCACCAATTACCCCCCAGGCAATGCCATAGCGGGCCGAATTAAGGCACATCAACGGGCCCTTTAAACCTTTAACACCGGGTAAAAGGTTTTCCTTTGGAACTTTAACATTATCAAAAACCAGTTCACCCGTTGCCGATGCCCGCAACGACCATTTTTTCATGGTTTCGGGGGTGGTAAACCCATCCGATTCTCTTTCAACGATTAACCCTCTTACCTTTCCCGATTCATCTTTTGCCCAAACCACGGCAACGTCGCAAATAGGGGCGTTGGTAATCCACATTTTTGATCCGTTCAGCAAATAATGGTCGCCCTTATCTTCAAAACGGCTTAACATGCTTCCCGGGTCGGAACCGTGATTGGGTTCGGTAAGGCCGAAAGCACCCACCCATTCGCCTGTTGCCAGCTTTGGCAGATACTTCATTTTTTGTTCTTCACTACCGAAAGCAAATATGGGATACATTACAAGAGATGTTTGTACCGAGGCTGCCGAACGAATGGCAGAATCGCCCCGCTCCAGTTCGGTCATTATTACACCATAAGCCACCTGGTCGAGGCCTGCACCACCGTATTTTTCGGGAATGTACGGGCCAAAAGCACCTATCTCTCCCATTTCACGAATCAGGTGCCGCGGAAACTCATGCCGTTGTGCATAATCGTCAATATCAGGAATAACCGAACGGTTTACCCAGTCGCGTATCGCCGAACGGATTATTAAATGCTCTTCTGATAATAATTCATCAACAAGATAATGGTCGGGAGGATTGTACATCTCTTAAGGTTTGTTATTAATTGAGGGTAAAAATAGACAAGATTTTTATGCGTATTGAAAAAAATAATCAGAGCTAATGTTAATAAATTAACAATTATAGCGTAATTTTGCAACGACATAAAAAAACAAAATCATGTGTACAACTTGCGGTTGTGGCGAAGATGCGGAGGTAACCATTTTAAAGCCACATGTTAATACGGATAAACCGGTAATTGTTTCAACGGATCATCATCACCATCACAGTGAGGGACACCACCATCGTGATGAAAAGGTGCTTCATGTTGAACAGGATATTTTGCAGCAAAACAATTTGCTGGCAGAACGAAATCGCGGGTATTTCGAGGCAAAAAATATTCTTGCAATCAATTTGGTCAGCTCTCCGGGTTCGGGAAAAACCTCTTTATTGGAGGCTACTTTGAAACGGAAAAACAAAGAATTTACTTTTTATGTTATCGAAGGCGACCAGCAAACCATGAATGATGCCGACCGAATTGATGCAACGGGGGTGCCGGTGGTTCAAATCAATACGGGTCACGGATGTCATCTCGACAGCAATATGATTAATAAAGCGGTTAAGGAGCTGAACCCTGCAGAGAATGCTGTTTTATTTATTGAAAATGTTGGGAATCTTGTATGTCCGGCCATGTTCGATTTGGGCGAAACCCTCAGGGTGGTTGTTATCAGTGTTACCGAAGGAGACGATAAGCCGATAAAATATCCGGATATGTTCCACTCGGCACAATACTGTATCATCAATAAAACCGACCTGTTGCCTTATGTTGATTTTGATGTTGATAAAGCCAAAGAGTATGCCTTAAAAGTAAACCACCATTTGCAGTTTATCGAACTTTCGGCTAAAACGGGCGAAGGAATGGATAAGTGGTTTGCCCTGTTGGAAAGTGTGAAAAAGGGTTAAACAATTTTTATACTTTTATCCGCTACAAAACAAACAATCATGGCAATAAAAAATTTTACGGCTTACAATCCGGTAAGGCTCCGTTTTGGAAAAGGGGTGGTGGAGCAACTTGGCAAAACCTTAAAAGATTACGGAGATAAAGTGTTGTTGGTTTACGGGAAACGGTCGGTAAAAAAATTCGGTTATTACGCCCGGGTTGTAAAGCAGCTGAATGATGCCGGAATAGATTGGGTTGAGTATGGAGGTATTAAACCCAATCCGGTAATTGAAGATGTGCGTAAAGCGGTTAAAGTTGGAAAAAATAGCGGGGTTAACGTGGTGTTGGCACTGGGAGGGGGTAGCGTAACAGACTCGGCTAAAATTATTGCCGCATCCATTGCCACGGGTATTGAACCCTGGGATATTGTTTCGTGGAACAAACATCCTGACAAAAGTTTGCCGTTGATATGCGTGCTTACCCTGGCAGCTACCGGTACGGAAATGAATGCCGCTGCCGTAGTACAAAATGAAGAAACAGGGCAAAAGCTCGGATATGTTAATCCGGTTTTATTTCCCAAAGAGTCGTTTCTCGACCCTCAATATACGGTTACGGTTCCTTTTGATTATACGGTTTACGGCATTGTTGATTTAATGGCTCATGCGCTGGAAACTTTTTACGGCGACGGAGCGCCTCCGGTAATTGATGCCATTACCCTCGATATTATTAAAGATGCCATGGATAAAGCACCCGGACTGTTGGCCGATTTACAAAATTACGAGTTAAGAGCCGAAATTATGCTGGATGCCACCCTGGCATTAAACGGGTTAACCTCTTATGGCAAAACCGGCGGCGACTGGGGTGTTCATGCCATTGGCCACGAAATTTCGTTGCTTTTCGATACACCGCACGGAGCCACCTTAAGCATTGCTTATCCGGCCTGGTTAAAACTTCAAAAAGAGAAAATTCCCGAAAGAATTCTCGCCATGGGAAAAGGTTTGTTTAATGCCTCTACGGTGGATGAGACTATAGAGAAACTTGAAGCCTTTTTTGTTTCCATTAAGGCACCGGTAAGACTAAAGGATTTGGGGCTTGCCGAAAAAGCACCGGAAATCCTTGCTCAGTTAAACCGAAACAAGGTTTCCGGAATGCATTATTCCATGACGGAAAACGACCATGCTTTACTGGTGAATTACATGAAATAAAATTTCATTAATCTTACTCTACCGTAAACCGGTAACCGGTGCTGCCGTGACCAACGGCAAAACCGCGTTTATAATTCAGCATACGCACTTTATGCAACCTGAAGGCGGAGTTGGAAAAATCGAGTCCTTCCCAGGTATGACCCCCGTCCTGAGTGTGATAAAGTTTGTTGCTTTCGCCCCCCAACATGTCTTCGCTGTTTTCGGTGGCATATCCTTCCGTGTCGCTGATAAAGCTGATGGAACCAAAGGAGTAAGCTTCGTTAACATCAACTTTTTCCCAGGTATCGCCGCCATCTTCGGTAATTAAAACAATAGCGTTTCCGTTGCTGTCGTGGCCAACAATCCATCCGTGTGTTTCGCTAAAAAAGAAAGCTCCGTACAATTTATCTTCGGGGGTTACGCCTGAAACATTCAGTACTCTGGTTTCCCATGTATGTCCGTTATCGTCGGATATCATATAATACTGTCTTAGCGGGTTGGCCGGATTAACGATGTTAAATACGATGCCTTTGTTTCGGAAAAAGATAATTTTCGGAATCGCTTGGTGGTAAGGAATTTGAATGGCACCTTCCATTTCATGACTGGCCGAATTGGCTTTAGCAAGAACATAGTCATCGCTGTTATAATGTTTTGCCACGGCAAAGATATATCCGTCAAAACTGAGGTCCATATCGTAAACGGTGTATTTACTGTAGGTTACTATCCAGTTTTGGTCATCATCATAATATCCGAACTCTTTATCCCATGTGCCTGCCTGGAATAACGATCCTTCATACATTTTAATAACAAAATTGCCTTCGTTAAGATGCAACATTTCTAACATTGCAATGGTGTAACCATCGGGGCCGATGTTGTTCCATGTTTTACCTCCATCGGTGGTTTTTAACATATAGCCTCCAAAGCCGTAGGCATTTCCGCCGATAATATAACCGGTTTCTTCATCTTCAAAATATACATCGTGGCTAATGGTTTCGTTGTTAAGCCCAAGGTCGGTAAAGTCAACCACTTCCCATTTGGCATTCAGCAGGCTGATAACAACGGTGTCGGCATCAATTATTTCGCCGTTTAGCATGTCGTTTACAATAAGGGTGTGTTCACCGTGGCTTGCACCGGAGGTGTTCCAAACATATTCGTAGGGTGCACCGGTAACCGAACCTATTTGCGTACCGTCGGCAATAAATACCACTTCGTCGGGAGTTTGTCCCGTAACCTGTACCTGTAGTTTCAGGTCGCTGCCAAGAGGGTACCAGCCGTTATCTTGCGGATATTTAAAGAATATCCCTGTTTCCATGGGTTCGTTTTCAAGATGAATCAGTGTTTTTTCAAACAGGTTAAAATCGGTGTGCCAGTCGTGTTCAAACGAAAAAATATCAACTTCGATACCTGTTCTTACAGCAGCACCAACCGAAAGGTCCATATCCCAGTTTCCGGTTGAAGAATAGTAAGAGGCATCCAGTGAGGTATAACCCGACAGATAGATATACGGTCCAACCACATTATAGAGCATCAGGCTGACTTTAGGGCCTACTTTGGCGGTAATACCGGATGAAAATTCCAGCGACGGGGCGTAATAGTCGTATGAAAAATCGCTTCCCGACAGGGGGCCGAAACCTCCATCGGAGGTATATTTAATTCCCAGTTCGCCATGATAGTCTTCGGATGCTCCTGTTGAAAAAACAGCACTAACATTACCGTCAACATCCATAACCAGTTCTACTTTAGGGAAAAACACAACCGGTACGGGCCCTACACTAAAGGTCCACGGGTCGAAGTAAAATGTGGCAAGGGAAACGTTTTGTGTTAAGGTGGCTCCTGCCTGCGAAGTGATGTTGATGGAAGAGTGCTGGTTCATTTCCACGCCCGCTTTAAAAAGGTCAACGATAACATCGGGATAGGGTAAAATTTGATAAGTCCAGTCGAATTTAAAGAAAAGCCCCATGTCTAATGAGCTATTCCCCTGAATATTAATACCGTTATTTTCATCACCGAGGTCTATATCGTAATCGAAATAAAAAACGGTAAAGTCGGAGTTTTTCATATTTTTCAGGGTTACTCCGGGTGCCAGTACCATTTTACGAATCCGGTTACGAAGCAGAGGCAGTTCGTTTGCCGAAAAATCAATATGACCCTGCAGCACGGCTTCGGTAAGTTTTGCCTGTTCGGTTTTTACGGTTTTTCCGCCTTTGGTACCTTCGATGGCGGTAACTTTACGCAAATAGCCGTATGGTGCTTTTTCGGAACAACTGTCAACCATAATGTCACCCACTTTAAGGTTCTTCACAAAGTCGGTTTCGGAGTTAAATACAAAGGTGTAATTAACCGTATCGATACTGGCAATGGCCTGACGTGTGGAAGCATCCATTATTTTGGTAATATCGGCAACCACTATTTCTCCGGGTTGCGGATTTGGGTCGGGCTTTGGTTCTTCTTTGTCATCTTTTTTACATCCTGTCGGGATAAGCATAATCCCTAATACAATTAATAATAAAACTCGTTTCATATTTGATATGTTTTTATTATAAAAGCGCGGGAGCGCAAAGTTTTTCTTGTTTTTTAGTTTATTACTGCTGATTTTTTATTTACTACCCGTATTGGCCAAATTGCCATATACTTTGGGCCAGCCGGTGCCGGATATTTCGGTACCGCTTCCTTTATAGGCTGTTACTCCTGCTTTTGAAACCACGATAACATCGCCTTTGTGATTGATGGTAAGGTTATGGAACTCGTTGTTACACAAGTCGCATCCGTAGTATTGACTCCAGAGGCTGTCGCCTTTAGCCGAAACCGCTGTTAACATGGTGGATAAATCCAGATAGTAAAGGTTGTTGTGATCATCAATTACCGGAGCTTTTGAAAAGAGGCTTGTATAGTCCCAGTCGGGTTTAACGGTGTTGGATGACCATACAATACCGTCTTTATTTATTTTTTCGCAATGATCGTAAGCGGCATAACAATTCCCTTCGGCATCAACCGATACACCGGCAATGATTTTTGAAAGATTTGTTTGGGTATGCCAGTTTTCGGTTCCCGAAGCACTAACCGAAAAGATATATTGAGTGCCACCGTTTTGCATACCAAACAGCAGGTTGTCATCTTTATCAAATGCAAACTCTTTGATGCGCGGGGTTCCGCCGCCAACAGAAAATGAGCCCGGGGCCAGCCATGACCAGTTTTTGGTAACGCTGTTTCCCTGGTCGATAAAATTGAGAATGGCAAACTCCGAATTATCCGTTTCACATAAAATACCCACATATATGTTGTTTCCGTTCACCGAAATGGCATTGGGGAATGAAACGGTATCGGTATCGGAATATTTTAATCGGGTTTCCCAAACTTTTTCACCGTTGGTAGTGTATGAAACCAGATAGTGTTTACCGAACAAACCTTCGTCAACAAATTTGGAAGTATAGATTTTATCGCCTTTAAGGGCAAAATAGGTGTTTGCTCCCGGTGCTTCGGTTTCCCAAATCTTCTCTCCGCTTTCGGCACTCCGGCAAATTAATGCCTGATCTTTAATGTAAAAAAGTTTGTTGTCGCTGTAAATGATCCTCGACATGGGATAGTGGTTTTCGTGAACCAGCCATTGTTCTTCTCCCGCAGGAGAGAGTTTAACAATGTCGCCACCATCCTGAACATCGGCTATTACATAGATATAGTTTGAATTGTCGATTGCCGGGGGTTGATTATAAAGTGAGTGGTACGAAACCGTCGAAAAAGCATAGTTCCAAAGCTCACGGTTGTTTTGGGTGTTGTCGGGAGTTGGCATGTCGTTTGTTTCGCACGACTGAAAAAGGAGAGAGAGTAAAACAAGAGGGAATATTATTTTAACAAAGACCGGTTTCATAGCGGTTGGTTTTGAAGGTGTATAGATTAAAATAAACTCCAAATAAATCCCGGTGAACTACATTAAACTCCGTTTGGATATTAGAATTTAACGTTTTGGGATTTATTTGGAGTTTAAAATTTGGTTATTTATTTGCTGCAGGTGTTACCCATTGAACCGTAACGTTTGGGCCAGCCGCTGGTTGCCAGCTTGCTGCCGTCGCCTTTGTAGCAGTAGAGCACTCCTTTTTCGGTTGAATAGGTGATGAGGTTACCGTCGTGGTCAATAACAACGGGGTGAAGGTTTCCAATACCTTGTTCGGTACCAATCATCCAGTTGAGGCTTCCGTTTGATTTAACACACGACAGGCTGAAAAGTTCGCCGTTATAGAGGTTTCCGTTTTCGGCAATTGCCGGTGCTTCTACATAGTTAGGATTGATCACACCCGCCTGGATATCGGTTTTCCAAACAAGGCTGCCATCACTGGAAAATTTGTACCAGTCGCCGTTACCAATATAGAAGTTGCCGTCACCGTCGATGGTTAAGCCGCTTGATGAATTTTCGAATTCCGTACCCAAATCGGCAGTTGCAATAACCTGGCCTGAGGCGGAAGAGATGATATAAACTTTAATTCCCTCGCGGATATAGAGGTTTCCGTTTTCGGCAATATTGATATCGCTAAAGGCAAAACCACGCGAAGCTTTGCTGTCGGCTTCCCAGTGCCATGTAGAATCGGCAGCTCCGCCATTGTCAGTAAAACAGGTAACTTCTCCCATGCCGCCCACGTAAATTTTACTTCCGTCAACCGCAACATTCAAAAAATAGTCGTCATACAGTCTGTTAATCCACAGTTCACTTCCGTCGTTGGGGTTCAGGGCAAACAAAAAACCCTCTGCTATTTGTCCCGAAGAAACATATAGTGTATGATTGGCATAGGCCATGGCAGGCATCCATACAAAATCGTAATCTGCCGTATAATCTTTAGTCCATATTTCATCACCGCTGCCGGCATCAAAAGCATGAATGGAAACCGGGTCGTCGATACCTACAAAAACTTTACCGTCGGCGTAAACAACATAAGACGCTGATCCGGTAGCCGTAATGGTTTTGTCCCAACGTTCGTTTCCGTTTTTATCAACCGAAACAAAATGAAAGCTGCCACCGGCTGCCCCTTCTTCGGTTCCTGCGAAATAGATATTTCCGCTTTCGTCAATGGCCGGAACAATATCGGCAAGGCCTTTAATTTTTCCGTCGTAATGCCACAATTCGGGATGGTTGTTATCACCACCACCTCCTCCGGGAATGTCGGGGGTGTCGTCTTTTCCGCATGAGGAAATCATTACTGCCAAAAAGGCTAACGCGATTAATGAATAGATCTGTTTTTTCATAATAATTAGGTTTTAAATGATTAATTTTATTCTTTGAGATTAAATTTATTTTCAGGAATTATTGCCAGTGTATCCACACTGATGGCTGTTTTAATAATTTTTTTATCGGCAACCGTAATTTCCGATTTCAGGATGATGCCTTTCCAAACCGATAGTGTACCCATATCGCCAGTGTATTTTTCACATGGTTGTCCTGCAATAATTTCGGTACCCGTTTTGCTGAAATTACCTGCTTCCAATAATTTTGATGTTTCATCTTCAAACTCGTTACTGTCAAAATTATTGTTTGTATAAATCAGGGTTTTGCCGGTTATCAAATCTTTTTCGGTTTTTTCGGCATTGTTGATGATGGTAAGCGTTTTGGTTTTTTGTTGCTTCTGATTTGAAACAAGTTCTTTTAAATGGCTTTCTTTTAAACCGAAATCGTCAAAACAAAATATCTCTTTTCCGGTAAAATCGCCGCTAAACCGGTATTCAATCGTTCCTTTTTTTACAAAAAAGTGTTTGCCCGATTGTGCCGTTAGCTGCTGACCGGTCATAAGCACCAGTATTAAATAAACCGATATTCGTTTCAGTGATTTCATGGTACAAATAAAGGTTATTAAAAAATAATTTCCTTCACCCTTTCGGGTGATTTATCATTTTAATTACGTTTTCTAAAAAAAGACCACCCCCTGCAGAAACATCATATAAACAGAAGGTTACCGTTATGTGCCGGGCTTTTCGGGGATAAGTGCCTTTTAAAACCCAAAAAACCGCCACCCGGAATAGTATTTTGTTTTGGAGTTTTTGTTTGTTAATAATTTTAAAAGAGGCAATAAGATTTTGATACTTTTGTTTGAGTTAAAAAGAAATCAACCATGAAAAAACTTAAAGATATTGCCGTGATTTGCGAAAATACGCAAACCGAAAAAAACTATCCTTTCGGTACCACACTGAATGAAATTATGGAAGACCAACAGGTGGATATCGGAGAAGATATTTTGGGTGCGATGGTAAACTATACCATTAAGGAGCTGGATTATATGATTTATAAACCCAAAACCATCAGTTTTATAGGTTACAGTCATCCTGACGGAAGGCGTATGTATGAGCGTTCGCTGGTTATGACTTTATTTAAAGCTGTTTACGATCTTTATCCTGAGTATAAATTAAATGTAGAGCATTCGGTTTCGGGCGGACTCTATTGCGAATTGTCGGGCATGGATAACAAAAAACCCGTTGGGGAAATTGTGGCCGAATTAAAAACGCATATGCATGAGATAATAAAAAAGGATATTCCGTTTGAACGTGAGGAAATACCCACCAAAAAAGCCATGAAAGTTTTTGAAACTTTCGGGCTGGATGATAAATGTACTTTGCTGCGAACACGCAGACAGTTTTACAGTTCTGTTTACAGGCTGGATAATGTGGTCAATTATTTTTACGGCTATCTTGTGCCATCAACGGGATATTTAAAAAAATTCGATCTGGTACAATATTATAACGGTATTTTGTTGGTGTTACCCAAAGCCGATAACCCTGATGAATTGCAGGAGGTTGTTATCCGTGAACAGTTGTTTGATGTTTTTCAGGATTTTAAAGAGTGGGTGGAAATTATCGGGGTTCCCAATATCGGCAGACTTAATGAGTTTACTCAAGAGAAAAAAGCAGGCGATATTATAAAGGTTTCGGAAGCATTGCAGGAAAAGAAAATAGCCTGTATTGCCGATATGATCGACAAAAAGAAAACATCCAAAGTGATTTTTATTTCCGGCCCTTCCTCGTCGGGAAAAACCACTTTTGCCAAGCGGCTGGGTGTTCAGCTTAGTGTAATCGGTTTTAAACCGGTGGTGGTGTCGATGGACAACTATTTTGTGGATCGCGAACACACACCCCGTGATGAAAACGGCGAATACGATTTTGAAAGTCCTGATGCACTTGACATTAAACTGTTCAACAAAAACATCATGGATTTAATTGACGGTAAGGAAATTGACATGCCTAAATTTTCGTTTGAAAAGGGAAAGCGCATTTATGACGGAACCAAACTGAAACTGGAAGAAAAAGGGATTATAATAGTGGAAGGTATTCACGGGTTGAATCCTAAAATATCGGCCATGATACCGGAAGAAAAGAAGTTCAGAATTTATGTTTCGGCACTTACGCCGTTAAATATTGATGCGAACAACCGCATTCCTACTACCGATAACAGGTTGATCAGGCGGATGGTTCGCGATAGCAGATACCGGGGTTATTCGGCACTGGAAACCATACGGCGCTGGCCCGGCGTAAGAGCCGGTGAAGAAAAACACATTTTTCCATTTCAGGAGCAGGCCGATGTGATGTTCAGTACGGCTTTGCCTTACGAGCTGGGCGTGTTAAAAAGGAGTGCCGTGGCAATATTACGCGAAGTTCCGCCCGATGTTCCCGAGCTGGCCGAAGCAAAACGGTTGCTTAAATTCTTTTCGTACCTTAATACTATTGATGAAAAGGAGATTCCGCCAACCTCTATTTTGCGGGAGTTTCTTACGGGCAGTAGTTTTCATTATTAATACAACTTTCGCAAGTCGAAAACCGAAAGCGTTAAAGTTATCCCCCGATTGACAGCAAACAGGTTTGGGTTTAATTTTTTATCGGAATAAATCATTTACGAACTTAAATCACACAGGCTTTACCTTGTATTATTAAATTGCCGCTTTAATAATAACCTTGTATTTTTAAACTGCTACTTTAATAATAACCTTGTATTTTTAAATTAACCCCCAAAAAATTATCTCAGGTTATTCATCAAATTATTCTGGAAGATGTCTTTACTTATTTTTTTGTGAGGGATGCCGGAGGCTGTGAAACATTTTGTTGACACCGGAAAGCTTTCATCTTCTTTTGGAACGGTTTCCAAATATTAATAAAGCGTATGTACTTTCGCAAGCCGAATATGGAAGATCAAAAGGAGAAAAAATAGAATTTGTACCACTCTATTATGCTGGTCAAATTTCATCTCG
>CAYNVN010000117.1:0-38410 GCA_964400655.1 uncultured Lentimicrobiaceae bacterium | reverse complement strand
GTTTTTTAATTCCTTAATAGTTTCGTCCTGCCGGATTACTTTTTTCTTTAACATTTCCAGTTGTACCTGTTGTTCGTAGTTGGCTTTGTAGTTGTAGGTGGTCATTTCGTCGGTAAGCAGGGCATAGCCTTTTCTCAACTCCTTGGGAACCGAATTGGGGTCGAGTTCTTTCAAGCCGGTTTCGGTAAATTCGTCGTATGAACCGGAAGGCTTGGGTTTGGGTGGATTTTTCAGTAACTCTTCGGTTACATTGCGGTTAGTAAAGGCAGCCGCACCACTATTTACCAGATTGTGGTAATAGATATTATTCCACACTTTGGACGACGACCCGAGGTCTTCACCTTTATTTGTGAGCGGCAGGCAATCACCTCCCATGTCAATGTCTCCGCCTCCTATATTATTTATATATAAAGGCAACCCGGTTCCTCCGCCGTAATCATATGATTCTATTCTCGAATATTGGGAGGAAGAGGTGGGCGAAACAAATAAAATTACCCGACGGCTGGAACCACCGCCATCGCTAACAATCATTCGTCCTGTTCCACCACCCGGATTGACTATTTCCAAAGGTTCATATGGGTCAGAAGTTCCGATGCCTATCTTTTCTGTAACATGAAGGGTTCCGTTAATATCTGCCCTGTCGAGAACAAAATCACCTCCTATTAATGGTGTTGTTGTGCTTGAGTTATCAATGTAAAGTTTATTGCTCCCCGTTTCGTTATATCCGGCCATATAACCGAGAAAGACATTCCCCGTGCCGGTGGAGTTGTTGTATCCTGCCTTTTTGCCAACGGCAGTATTGTTATCGGCATCGGTATTATAAAGAGCGGAATCGCCAATGGCAACATTATTGCTGCCAGTTATGTTGAAATAAAGGGTTCTGTCACCGTTTGCCGTGTTATAATTTCCCGTTGTATTGTAATAAAGAGCTTCAACCCCAATTGCCGTATTATAATATCCCGATACATTGTAATAAAGAGCTTCAACCCCAATTGCCGTATTATAATATCCCGTTGTATTGGTATTAAGCGCACTATAACCGTTCGCCGTGTTATATCTTCCCGTAGTGTTGTTTTCAAGTGCATTATACCCGTTTGCTGTGTTAAAACTTCCCGTAGTATTGTAGTAAAATGCCTTATACCCGTTTGCTGTGTTATAACTTCCTGTAGTATTGTAGTAAAATGCCTTATACCCGTTTGCTGTGTTATAACTTCCTGTAGTGTTATAATAAAGCGCCTTAAACCCGTTTGCTATGTTATAACATCCCGTTGTATTATTAAAACCGGCTTTATATCCGATAAAGACATTTACATTATCAGAGAGGTCGTCGTTTTTTCCGGCATCCTCTCCAAGGAAAACAGAACCTCCCGTACCGGTTTGGGATATGCGTCCGTGTACTTCGAGCGGAGCTTGTGGCGAGGAGGTACCGATACCCACCGAGTCGGAGGTATTGTAGATGTAATTTCCGCTTACCGTCCAGCCACCGCCGTTTACGGTGGCACCGTCCACCCACGAGGCGTTACCCGAGGCATCGGAAGAAAGGATTTTGTCTGCTCCCGGCGAGCCACCGGTAATTTTCAGGGTACCGTTGATATCTACCCGGTTGGCCGAAAAATCACCACCTATTAAAGGAGTGGTTGTGTTCGAATTATCAATGTATAACTTATTGCTTCCGGTTTCGGAATAACCAGCCTGGTAGCCAAGAAAAACATTGTTAGTTCCGGTTTGATTGTTGTAACCAGCCTGGTAACCAATGGCAATGTTATGCGATCCTGTTTTATTAGAATGTAGCGCAAAAGAACCATTTGCAACGTTGTAATTTCCGGTTGTGTTAAGATGAAGTGCGTAAGAACCGTAGGCTGAATTACTATTTCCAGTGGTATTTGAATAAAGTGTAAAAGAACCGTAAGCAGTATTGTAATATCCTGTTGTACTATAATGTAGCGAACCTGAACCTGTGGCTGTATTTCCAGTTCCGGTAGTATTTAAAGAAAGTGCTGTATAGCCGTTAGCAATATTGTCAGATCCCGTAGTATTTGAAATAAGTGCAAAAGCTCCGGATGCAACATTATAAGACCCGGTAGTATTGGAATAAAGCGCGCGAGAACCGATAGCCACATTATAATATCCGGAAGAATTGTAATAACCAGACAGATAACCGACAAAAACGTTTTCGTTATTAGTTAAATCGTCAATATTCCCCGCCTCTTCACCAAGAAAAACAGACTTTCCGGTTCCCGTTTGCGAAATACGGCCTTGCACTTCGAGCGGAGCTTGGGGAGAGGAAGTTCCAATACCCACCGAGTCGTTTAGGGTGTAGATATAGTTTCCGGCTGTGTACCAACCCGAAGCACCATGTCCAACCTTTACCCATGCACTTTTTTTATAGTAATAAAAAGTGCTGTCATCGGTATCGTAAACCAACAGGCCCTGTGCTGGTGAAGCAACGGCATTACGTTGGGTTGATGTCATTCGGGGAATTAAAAGCCCGGCTGTATTCGATTTAACATCCAACATGGCCGAAGCATTGGCTTGTGAACCATCGGTGTTAATTGCCACTTGTGAAAAGGCTGTGGCAAAGAGCAAAGTTACCGTAAGCGTAAGTAATAATTTTTTCATAATAATAGATTTAAGGTTAGTAAAAGTCATTTCCCCCAATAAGGGAGCCCATATTCTCAACAAAGAGAATATGGGTAGTTTAAACCAATTTCCTACCTTTGGTTTTATATTTTTTTCTTGCAATATTTCCATTATGATGGTCTAATATTTTAATGATGTAATTTTTGTCTGAGTTTATGTCGTCAACCATTAAATAATCTTTGTTTTTAACCTGATTTCGATGTAAAAAAGTTTTTTTCATAAAATCATAAGGGTAGTTTTTATGTATTTAAGTAGTTAACAATCAAAATAACAAAAAACTATCCTTAAGATTAACAATACAAATTTAGTTGAAATTTACTATCTGGCAGACGAATTCTGCAAAGAATTTTAGGCTTAATAGACAAAATTTAAACTCAACGATGCTGAAGTAATCACCATTATGATTGTTTTTCACCTTGGAAGCTATAGAAACCAGAAGCATTTTTTTATCCATTATTTAAAAGTTACCCTCGTAATACCCGATCCGCCCATATCAAGCGGGGCATCGCCAAAGTGCTCTGCTTCGTCGATGGATTGCAGGTACTCGCGGATGATGTCGCGCAGGATGCCGTACCCTTTTCCGTGAAGGATGCTTACCTCTTTTATGTTTAACAAAATGGCATCGTCGATGTATTTTTTTAAAATCGACATGGCCTCGTCGGCACGTTTGCCGCGCAGGTCGATGGAGAGGTTGAAATTAGCGGCCTTTTTATTGATGTCGTGCATGATGCCCTGTCGGGAGCTTTTAAAGGTTGAGGTAGCTTTTGGTTTCGAGTTGCTTTTTTCAAGTTTGGATGCCGATGTGCGCAATCGTACGCTGTTAACATTAACCAGGGCATCGTCGCCATTAATGGAGATAAGTTCGCCAACAATGTCGGAGTCCTTAATGGTTACGCGGTCGCCCGGGACGGGTTGTTTCTCTTTACTTTTTTCTTTTTGTATGGTAGAATTTTTTGTCGGGGTAACCTCTTTTTTATTTTTTAGCTTTTCTTTTTTCGATTCTAATTTTTGCCTTGCCTCTCTGGTAACTTTTTTATCGGCTTTACCCTCTTTTATTTCACGGATGGTTTTTTCGATGGCTTTGTTGGAAGACTCAATTATTTCAAGTGCTTTTCGGTTGGCTTGTTCAAGAATTGATTTTTTTGACTGTTCAAGGTTTTGTTTAAGGCGTTCGTATTTTGCCAGTGTTTCGGTAAGCTCGCTTTCTGTTGACGACAGCGCTCTTTTTTTCTTTTCGATTTTTAGCTTTTCAAGCTCCAGTTGTTGCAGCTGTTGATCAAAACTCACTGCCTTGTTACCGCTTTTTTGTCGGGCTTTTTGTAACACGTATTTCGGAAAACCGATTTTTCGGGCTATCTCGAAAGTAAATGAACTGCCCGGTTTGCCAACCTGTAGCCGGTAAAGCGGTTGCATCTCCTTTGAATCGAAAAGCATGGCACCGTTTATCATTCCGCTGTTTTTTTCGGCGGCAATTTTAAGGTTGGTGTAGTGTGTGGTTATTACGCCAAACGATTTTTTGTTGTTCAGCTCTTCCAAAACGGCTTCGGCAATGGCACCCCCCAGCTGTGGCTCGGTTCCCGTACCGAACTCATCAATCAAAAAGAGGGTGTTTTCGTTGGCATGATGTAAAAAATATTTCATATTCAACAGATGCGAGCTGTAGGTGCTCAAATCGTTTTCCAACGATTGCTCATCGCCGATATCAATAAACATCCTGTCGAATAAAAAGAGTTCGCTCTCTTCTTTAACGGGAATGAGCAGTCCGCATTGCAGCATATATTGTAACAGGCCTGTTGTTTTTAAACAAACCGATTTACCCCCGGCGTTGGGGCCTGAAATGACTAAAATTCTGTTTTCTGAATTTAACTCAAGGTCAAGGGGAACAACGGTTTTGTTTTGTGCTTTGTGGGCCAGCAGCAACAGCGGGTGTTTGGCCTGAACAAGTGAAATCTTTTTTTCAGAAGTAATAATTGGCTTTCGGGCTTCAGTTTTAATGGCAAAAAGTGCTTTGGCGCGTATAAAATCTATTAGCCCGAGAAACCGGTAAAGCTGAAACAGGTCGCTAAGCAGCGGCCGCAACTCATCGGTAAATTGTGTCAGGATTTTAATGATTTCCCTGCGTTCGTCGTTTTCCAGTTCGCGAATTTCGTTGTTTATTTCAAACGACTCGCCCGGTTCCACAAATACAGTTTGTCCGGTGGCCGACTCATCATGAATAAAACCGTGTAAGGCTCGTTTGTCGGAGGCTTTTACCGGAATAACCGACCTCCCGTTCCTGACCGTTATTTCGGCGTTTTCCGGTATCCATCCCGATTTTTTTGCTGCCTCAAAAGCCTTTTTCGTGGCTTTTAAAACCTGCCTTTGTTTGGTGATGATGTGCTTTCGTATTTCGTAAAGTTTTTCGGAAGCATGGTCTTTTATTTCGCCTTTGTCATCAATAATTCTGTCGGCTGCCCTGTAAATTTCTTCAGGAAAATATAGCGCTTCGGTCATTGATTTGATGCGTGGAAATTCGATGCTGTTCAGCTTGTTGATGTAGGTTAAAATTTCCGAGATGGTTCTTAAAGAGGCTCTTAAATCAAACAGGGGTTCTTTTTCGATGTAGCTTCCGGGTGTTTGAATACCACGCAAATATTCCCTTAAGTCAAAAAAGTCGTTGGTTGGAAAAGGTTTTCCGAATTGCAGGATTTGTTTAAACTCTTCTCCCTGTTCCAGCATTTTGGTAATGGCTTCCACGTTAGATGAAAACCGGATTTTCTTCACGAACTCTTTTCCCATGGGGCTGATACACTCATTGGCAATCAGTTCGCGGATTTTGGCAAATCCTGTTTTCTCTTCAAAAGCAGCGGGATAAATCATGGGGTCAAAAGTAGGAAATATTAAGCCTTGCTACATTAATCGTTATGGTAATCTTACATTGTTTCGGGGTTTTCATTATATTTGATGAAAACAGAAAATTACACATTACAATGGATACCACTACAAGTTTGTTTGAGGGTGTAATAATGATGGTTGCCGTTATTACGCTGGCCAATTTGTTAAAGCATCTGAAAGTTTTAAATAAAGACGACAGTTTGCTGTTTAGTAAGCTGGTTGTTAAGGTTACGCTTCCCGCTGTTATTTTTTCTTCGCTGGCAATAAAAACCTTTAATACCGATTTTGTAATTATGGCACTTATTATGGCGGTTGTTGAATTGGTAATGATGGTGCTGGCATGGTTTATTGCAAAGGTTTTGAGGTTTGAAAAGGGCGAAACGGGCGCGTTGATTTTGGTTTCGGCTTTTGGTATGACATCGTTGCTTGGGTATCCCATTATCAGGCAGGCATTTCCCGGAAGTGCGCTGGCCATGGAAGAGGCTGTGGTTACCAGCGAATTTGGCGTGGGTTTGCTTTTGTTTATTTTGGGGCCGCTGATTGCCATGTATTATGGAGAGTCGAAAGTTGAAGGAAAAGAGATTTTAAGTTCGGTAAAGAAGTTTTTTATTTCGCCGATTTTTATCTCACTTGTTGCCGGTATTGCCGTTTCGTTTGTACCCGTAAATAAAGACGGAGCGGTTTTCTCGTCATTTATTCGGTTTTTTACACTGGTAGGTCATGCCAATCTGTTTTTTGTGGCACTGGTAATAGGTTTAATTCTGGAGGTTAAAAAAATTAAACACATCTATCTTTTTCTTGGCTTAACGATTTTGTTAAAGTTGATTATAAAACCTCTTTTGGCGGTTTATCTGACCGATTTAACTCATGTTACCGAAATGATGCGCGAAATTGTGCTTATTGAAACAGCTTTGCCTTCGGCCATCCTTACCGTGGTTTTTGCCAAACAATACAATTGCCGTCCCGATTTGGTTTCCATGTCGATTATGGCTACCCTTGTGGTAAGTGTTGTTAGTGTAAGCCTGCTGTTTGTCAGCTTTTTTTAGTTGTCCGTTTCTTCTTTAACGGGAATCAGGTTGCTTTCGGGAAGCCTGATGGTTTTGTAATCTCTTATTTGGATGATGTTCCACATGATGTTCTCGAAACTGCTTTTTTTATTCTGAAATTTATCAAATTTAAAACCGTTTTCCAGCGTAAGCCTGTTTACCGACGGCAGACATTTAATAAACCGTTTATCGTAATCGGCAAGGGTTTTTACAAAAAACAGGGTGATGTCGAAACCGCTGAATCCGTAATTGTCGGGCTCGGTACTGAATGAGTTTAAAAATCTTGTGTTAAACGCCGTAACTTTTGCATCGTTGTAATTTATGTAATAACTTGTAAAATAGGTTAGTTTTAAGTTGTTAAGCAGCGTGTAATCCATGTTGTTTATTTGTTCCCAAAGGGGTAATCCCATTATCTCAATATCGAATGTGTCGCGAACGCGGTTGAGCTGGTTGATGGCATCCATGATGTACGATTTGTTATCTCCGTAAATAATTACAAGGTTTTTTCTTAATACCGAGGCGTTATCAAGAAAGGGATGGATACTGTCAACCATATAATTGATATACAGGGGGTGGTTATCAAAAACGGTACTGTCGTACAGATAATTTTCAATAACGGCAGGGTCGATGGGTTTGCCTTCCAGGTTGTAATAGGGCGAAACCGGATCGCCGTTAATGTCGATTCTGTTGTCAACCTCAATGGAAATGTTGTTGATGTCAACATTCGACAGGTAAATTTTTTCGGGAACCGCACTGGTTACCGCTTCTTTAAACATACCGGCCATTTGGGCATCTTTATAACTGTTTTGAGTGATGAAAAACACTTTGTAATCACGATAACGATCGTTGATAAGCTTTGCCAGCAATGGAATTTGAGCGGCAACCCCCGGTTTAACCTTAATAACATTATTGTATTTGTACAAAATCTCTTCTCTGAAAGTAAAAGGGTTAATAATCGGGATGTTAAAGTTGTCGGCAAAAAGTGCAACCTGGTTAAAGCTTTTGCTGTAAAACGGCCCTATTATCAGGTCCATGTCTTTTAACTCCGCATGTTGTAAAACTTTGGCGGTTTTGGTAATTTGGTTGTCAACATCATAAACGGTTACATTCAAATTGTAGCCCATATTTTTTAGCGAATCAATGGCGATAAAGGCTCCTTCAAGAAATTTAATAAACCGGAAGGGTTTAAAGCGGGGCCGGTAGGTTTTCTGAAATTCTTCAAAATTTATGCTGTCCATCTCTTCCAGATAGAGGGGAACCATTAGGGCGATGTTAAAAACCTTTCCGCGATATGGTTTGGGCCGGCAAAAGGTAAATTCAGGTTTCTCTTTAACATAGTCATCGTTCGAGGGCTTGTTAATTTCGGGTTTGGCAGTTAATAAAACGGCCTCTTCTCCGGCAGGGATTTTTATTACCTGTCCGAAATAAACCCTGTTTTTAATACCCGGATTGCTATTTTTAAGCCGGGAGTACGAGACATCAAAAAGTTTGGATATTTTTTTTAGTTTGGTTTTTCCGGGAGCTTTATAGTAGATAAAGTAGGGGCGTTTTTTAAGTTTCGGAATTAACAGTTTATGGCCGGGAGTTAGTTTTGTGCCGGTAAGCCGCGGGTTTGCCATATATAAAGCTTCCATGGAAACGCCAAAACGTTTTGCCACCTTATAAAGGTTGTCGCCGCTTTTTACCGTGTATTGAAAATATTGCGATGATTTTTGAGGCTCTGTTTTTTTCTGTCCGGTTTCAGTGGGTACCTGCCGGTTGCGTTGTGTTGTTTTTTGAGTTGTTTGATATTTGGTAACGCCCGGAATTTTGGCATAGGCCGGAATACGTAACCTGTCGCCCTGTACAATGTTGGACAGTCCGGGATTTACCGCTTTCAGGTCGTTTACCGATATTTGATATTTTTCGGCAATGCTTTTTAGAGATTCGCCGTTAATTACCACATGGCGATAATTCTCCATCACTTTAATATTGGGATTAAAGCTGACATCTTTTTGCCGCTGTTGCTTTTGAACCGGTGCGTTGTTGGTACTTACGGCGTTTGGTAATGTATATGTTAATTCGGGCGACCGGTAAGGTTTTGTTTTTTTTCCGTCCAGAACGGGAAAGGACGATTCAACGGGGATTTTTACATATTCGCCGTATTTAAGCGGTTCGGTAACATTTGGGTTGGCCAGCCGGATGTATCGTTCGGGAATATTGTAAAGCAGTGCCAGGTCCGAAAACCTTTCGTTATCATTGGCAATATGATAAAAAAAATCGAAACCGGATGTTGAAACTTCCTGATTGACTTCCGTTTCTTTGTTTACGGTGGGAATCCAAAGTTGCTGCCCTATTTGTAATCCGTATTTTGCATCGGGGTTTTCATAATAAATCTCGTCCACGGTAACATCGTAGGCTTTTGATATGGAATAAACCGTTTGGCCCTTTTCAACCGTATGAATGTAATACTGTTTGCCGTTTTTTTCGCGTATTTCATCGCTTTTGGGGATATAAATGCTTTGCGCGGCAAGGATAATGCTTATAAAAAGAAATAACAGGAATAAAACAGGTTTTTTATTTCTCATGGGTAATGGTTGAAAGATTTTTTTCAAATATAAAACAATCTAAAAAACAACGTGGTTTATTCCCATTCTATTGTGGCAGGCGGTTTTGAACTGATGTCGTAAACCACCCTGTTAACACCTTTTACCCTGTTAATGATGTCGTTTGAAACTTTCGACAGAAAGTCGTAAGGCAGTTTTGACCAGTCGGCCGTCATACCGTCGGTTGACTCAACGGCGCGTAATGCAACCACATTTTCGTACGTACGTTCATCGCCCATAACTCCCACCGAATTTACCGGAAGTAAAATGGCGGCGGCCTGCCATACCTTGTTGTACAAATCCCACCGGCGTAAACCGCTGATAAATATATCGTCAACATCCTGCAAGATGCGAACCCTTTCGGGAGTAACAGGGCCTAAAATACGGATACCGAGACCGGGTCCGGGAAAAGGATGGCGTTCCAACAGGTGTGCCGGCATATTCAGTGCTTTACCAATTCGTCTTACTTCATCTTTAAAAAGGGTGTTCAGCGGTTCAACCACTTTTAGTTTCATGTAATCGGGCAGTCCGCCCACATTGTGATGCGATTTGATGGTGGCCGAAGGCCCTTTTACCGAAACCGACTCTATAACATCGGGGTATATGGTTCCCTGTGCCAGCCATTTAACATCTTCAATAAGATGGGCTTCGTGGTCGAAAACGTCGATAAAGGTTTTGCCGATGGCTTTGCGTTTTCCTTCGGGTTCCGAAATGCCGTCAAGGGCTTTGTAAAAACGTTGTGAGGCATCAACCCCTTTTACGTTTAAGCCCATATCTTTGTACGAGTGCAAAACATCTTCAAATTCGTTTTTACGCAGCAAACCGTTATCCACAAAAATACAATAGAGGTTTTTGCCGATGGCTTTGTGAAGCAACACGGCGGCAACCGACGAATCAACTCCGCCCGAAAGCCCCAGTACCACTTTGTCGTTACCCAGTTTTTTCTTTAATCCCGCAACCGTGGTTTCCACAAATGAATCGGGAGTCCAGTTTTGCGAGCAGCCGCAAACCTCCACTACAAAATTCTTTAAAAGCTGTGTGCCTTCGGTGGAGTGGTAAACCTCGGGATGAAACTGAATACCGAAAGTTTCTTCTCCTTCAACTTTAAATCCGGCCACATCAATACTACCCGTACTGCTGATGATGTTAAAATTGTCGGGGAGTTTGAGAATGGTATCGCCATGCGACATCCAAACCTGACTGCCGTCCGAAATGCTTTTCATCAAAGTGCAACTGCGGTCGATATACCCCAGGTTGGCGCGGCCGTACTCTCTAATTTTCGAGGGCATCACTTCGCCACCGTCGTTTTGAGCCAAAAACTGCGCTCCGTAACATACTCCGAGCAGCGGTAATTTTCCTCTTATGTTGCCAAGGTCGGGTACCGGTGCTTCTTCGTCACGTACCGAAAACGGGCTTCCCGAAAGAATGACACCTTTAATGTCTTCGGTAATTTCAGGTATTTTATTAAAGGGATGTATCTCGCAATAAACATTAAGTTCTCTTACACGACGGGCAATAAGCTGGGTATATTGCGAACCGAAATCAAGGATGAGAATGGTTTCTTTCACCGTTATAATTTTAAGGTTATTTTTCCGATTTTTTCTTTTTGCAAAGATAGTTTTTTCAATAATAGTTAAAGTGTCAAAAATATGGAGATGATTAGTTTATATTTGCAGTCGTAAAATTAGTTGTTTGATGAAGTTACCGGTAAAAATATATTTTGCTATTTCTGTTTTGTTTGTAATGAGTTTCGGCTTTTCGTGTAAACATAACGCGGGGTTTAATCGTGATATAACCGTAAAATGTGATGCCGAGAAACTTGCTGCTGATAAAAAATCTTTTTTGTCGAATAGTGGAAACTATACATTTTCGGGCGGTAAACAGCAAACGCAGTTGGAGGCCCGTTCGGGAAAGCATGCTGTTATGGCCACAAAAAAGTTTCCCTATGTTTTTTCGTTTTTAATTGAAAATGCCGGTGCCGACAAATTCTTAAAGGTTTCGGCCTGGCGAAAATCAAAAAGCGGCAAAGGGGTTTTGGTGGTTTCCGATAATACCTCCAAAAAGCTGTATCAGGTAGCTTCAAAAGTGCGTGAACGGGATGATAACGGTTGGGAGAAACTGGAGATGGAGGTGTTTACTCCGCCTAATTTTGTTAATGAAGATGTAAAGGTTTATTGTTGGAGCAATAGCGGCGATACCGTTTTTTTTGATGATATTAAAATTGAAGTTACCGAAAAGGTTTACCCCCTTTATAAAGAGCAGCCTTTGGCAATAGTGTTTGATACAACGGCTTATCAAAAACTGATGCGAAAGCGCATTAAGGCGTTTAATGCAGGAGTGTTACAGTCGGGCGAAAACGACTGGGTTAAAGCAATGATTTTTGGCGATAACAAAATGATGAAGGCAAAATTGCGTCTTAAAGGCGATTGGCTTGACCACTTAATCGGCGATAAATGGTCGTTTCGTATTAAAATGCGGAAAGATTATGCGTGGAACCGTTTAAGGGTTTTTTCAATACAAACACCTTATGCCCGTGATTTCCTGTACGAATGGTTTTCGCACAAGTTGTACGACAGTAAAGATATTCTTACAACGCGCTACGGCTTTGTTCCGGTAATTGTGGGTAACCGGTCGAAAGGGCTGTATGCCTGGGAAGAGCATTTTGTAAAACAACTGGTGGAGTCGCGCAAACGCAGGGAAGGCCCCATTGTAAAGTTTTCGGAAGATGCCCTTTGGCAGATTCAGAAAATAGGTAAAATGACCGGAATATGGTATTTTATGCCGTTTCTTAACGCTTCGGTTATCGAGCCGTTTTCTGAGAATAAAACCGTTGAAAATCCTGTGCTTTACCGCGAGTTTCTTGTTGCACAAAAATTGATGTATCAATATAAACATGCAAAAGCTGCTCCTTCGGCTATTTTTGATCTGGATAAAACAGCAAGGTATTTTGCCATGCTTGATATTACCCATGCACGTCACGGGATGAGGTGGCACAATGAACGATTTTACTATAACCCTGTAATATGTAAGCTGGAACCCATTGCATACGACGGATATACGGGCCACGAACAGATCGATTTTTCCATAAACGACAATAAAGCCTTTTTCCTTTTAACGGCCGATACCATTAAATACAGTCGCCCCGTTTATTATTTTCTTTTTGAAGATACGGCATTTTTGAATCGTTATGTGCAATACCTTGAAGCGTTTAGCAACAAAAGATTTGTGGACTCGGTAAACAGGGCTCTTGACCGCGAAATCGACATTAATGATTCGTTAATCAGAATGGAATTTCCTTATCACCATTTTGATAAGGACTTTTTATCGAAAAGTGCAAAAGCCGTTCGCGATTATCTTCCGGAACTGAAAAGGCTTCTGGCCGACAGAATCGCCGCTAATAATCTGGATGTACGATTAACACCCGAAAGCGATGATAAATGGACTTCGGAATTTGGTACGCCACCCTATTTTGTAACGGCTTATAAGGAAAAAGATTACGGCGACAGTTTGCTGATAGAGGTTCATAACTTTTTTGGAGATAAAATTTCACTGGTTGGTACGGGGGTTACGAAAAAGTTTATTCAAAATTATTTTTCAGAATATAAAGATGTGGCGGGATATAACGGCGAGCCGGACGGAGTAACGGTTAAACTGGCCGTTGAACCCGGAGCATCATATTTGTTTTTTAAACTAAATGATTCGCAGGGCCCCTATTCGGTTAATATAAAACCATGGCCCTATCCGCGGGGATTTACGCCGCAACAGGAATTGATGCGGAGTGTTGACCTGAAAACCAATTCGGCAATAGATTCGGTTGCCGGTAACGATATTTTTATAAAAAAGGGAGTTGTTATTGTTGATAAACCATTGATTATTCCCGCCGGATACAGGGTTGTCTTTTCGCAGGGTACAAAACTTGATTTGCAAAATCGGGCGATGTTCATCTCCTATTCGCCGGTATTTATGAAAGGGACAAAACAGGAGCCTGTGGTTGTCTTTTCATCTGATAACAGTGGTAACGGTTTTTCTGTTTTACAGGCTAAAGAGAGGTCGGAACTTAATTATGTGAGGTTTGAAAATTTGAATACTTTAAACTACAAAGGATGGGCTTTGTCGGGAGCGGTTACGTTTTACGAGTCGGATGTTGATATAAGCAATTCGGCTTTCGTTAATAATCATTGCGAGGATGCCTTAAATATTGTAAGATCCGATTTTCTTTTGGATAATTCGTATTTCGATCATATTTGGGGCGATGCCTTCGATTCGGATTTTAGTACGGGACTGGTTGATAAGGTGAAATTTACCAACATTGGTAACGATGCCATCGACTTTTCAACCGGTAAGATAACCATAAGGGGTTGTGCCGTTTCAGGTGCGCAGGATAAGGGAATAAGCGGGGGAGAAGATTCGCATCTAATTGTGGAAAACACTACGGTAACCGGAGCAAATATCGGATTTGCATCAAAAGATCTCTCCTCTCTTGAGGTAAGCAATTCAAAAATCGACAGTTGTAAATATGGTATTGTGCTGTTGCAGAAAAAACCCGAATACGGCCCGGCTGCCATGAACCTGCAAAATGTTACCATTACCAACACCCCAACCAATATGCTTATCGAAAAAGGTTCGCAGGTTGTTTTTGACAAAAGGCTTTTTAAGGGTGACCGTAAAAATGTTGCAAAGCTGTTTTATTGATATTTTTAATCGTTGGCTTTGTTTTTAAGCATGGGCACAAAACGATAGTTTCCGAAATTTTCGGTTTTCAGATTTCCCTCCCCGGTTTTGGTAATTCGTACCATTTGTTGTACGTCGCCCACTCCCAAAGGCAAAAGTAAAATACCGCCCGATTTTAACTGCTCCACAAGGTTTTGGGGTATTTCGGGTGCCGCAGCTGTTATGATAATTCTGTCGAAAGGGGCAAAGGCGGGCAGCCCTTTATTACCGTCATCGTAAAAAGCTTTAATACGATAGGGAAATTGTTGCAGAAACTGTTTTGTTTTCAGATAGAGCTTTTTTTGGCGTTCAACCGTATAAACTTTAGCACCCAGCTCACCCAAAACACAGGCCTGATATCCCGAGCCGGTTCCTATTTCCAGAACCTTCATGTTTTTTTCAACCAGCAGCAGTTCCGTTTGTCTTGCCACGGTATAGGGTTGCGAAATGGTTTGCCCCGACCCGATGGGAAATGGTTTGTCCTGATAGGCAAACTCCAAAAAGGAGGAATCCATAAACCAGTGACGCGGAATTTTATTAATGGCTTCCAATACTTTCCGGTCTTTTATTCCTTTGTTTTCGAGGGTTTTTACCAACCCCTTTCGCATTCCTTTGTGGCGGTATGTGTCTATCATCAGGCGCTCTTGAATTTTTGTGCTAAAATAGGAAACCTGCAGAAAGAAAAAGGTTACTTTTGCGCAAAATTACAGAGATGTTGAAAATTGGCGTACTTGGCGTTGGCCACCTCGGTAAAATTCACCTGAATTGTATTCGTACCATCAGCGAATATGAGCTGACCGGATTTTACGACCCTGATGATGAAAAATCGAAAGCAGCCGTTGAGGAGTACGGAATTAAACGGTTTGAATCCATCGACAGCCTTATTGAAGCGGTTGATGTGGTTGATATTGTAACTCCCACCGTTTCGCATTACCGCTGTGCCGTGGATGCTATTAAGCGGTCAAAGCATATTTTTATTGAAAAACCTGTTTCGTCAACCCTTTCGGAAGCGGAAGAGCTTATTGAACTTGCGGTTGAGGCAGGTGTAAAGGTTCAGGTGGGACATGTCGAAAGATTTAACCCGGCGTTTTTGGCGGTTAAAAACGATATTAACAGACCCATGTTTATTGAGGCTCACCGGCTTGCACAGTTTAATCCGCGCGGTACCGATGTGCCGGTGGTGCTTGATTTGATGATACACGATATCGACATCGTTTTGCACACGGTTAATTCGGAAGTGCGAAGGGTGCACGCCAGCGGAGTGAATGTGGTTAGCGATACACCCGATATTGCCAATGCCCGTATTGAATTTGTAAACGGCGCGGTGGCAAACCTTACGGCAAGCAGGATTTCGTTAAAAAATATGCGCAAATCACGGTTCTTTCAGCGAGATGCTTACATAACGGTTGATTTTTTGGAGAAGAGTGCCGAAGTGGTAAAAATGGATGAAATCGATACCATTCCCGATGATCCGTTTGCCATGATAATCGATTTGGGTGATGATAAAAAGAAACGGCGTATTTGGTTTGATAAACCCGATATTAAACCCAACAATGCAATTACGGAGGAACTTAAAAGCTTTAAGGATTCGATACTTAACAATACCGAGCCCGTTGTTTCAATTTACGATGGGTATAAAGCGCTGAAGATCGCCCAACAAATTATGGAGAAAATCGAATCGACATCGGAGGTTGAATAATATCTGCAATAAAGAGATGGTTGTGAGATTTTACAATGTTAAAGGGATACTGATTTATGCAGAGCATACGTTTGGACGGTTTCGGCAGGCAGGATTGCAGCTTTTTAACATTTTCGTAATAAATATTTTTTTCATCATATAATAACATCCGGCAGAGGTGCGTTAGAATTAGTAAACAGCAGGGGATATTGAAAAAGGACTTTACCTTATATTATTTTATTTTTTTAGTCGGGATTGGTTTTAGCCTCATATTTGCTTCGGGCTGCCGCAAAATGGATAGCGATTTAACCGTTCCTTCCTACATAAAAATTGATTCTGTTTTTATCGAAACCTATTACCCTGTTGAGGGTACCGAATCGCAGGAGATAACCGATGTTTGGATTTATGTGGACGATCAGCAGCTGGGCGTTTTCGAACTTCCGGCCCTTTTCCCCGTGCTGCAGGAGGGTAAACATAAACTTGAAATCAGACCGGGAATAAAGCTGAACGGCATTTCGAGTACCCGGGTTCCCTATCCTTTTTATAAACCGATTTTGATTGAAGACTTTAACTTTGTACCCGACTCGGTAATGAATATGGGTGTTATTCATACCGAATATTATGAAAATCTGAAATTTATCTGGATGGAAGATTTTGAAGGCCCCAGTATTTCCATCAAAGAGTCGGAGAGCAGCGACACAACCATCGAACGTACACAACCGGCCAATAGTCCCGAAGCCTTTTTGAGCGAAAATTCAAAATATTCCGGAAAAATTGTACTGACGGAAGAAAAATCGTTGTTTTGGGGATATTCGTTCAATACGTTCGATTTGCCCCGGGACGGAACACCCGTGTTGCTGGAAGTGAATTTTAAAACCAATAATGCAATGGTGGTTGGTGTGCTGTCAAGTTTACCCGGCGATTTTAAGTGGGACGATTTGGTGTACCTGAACCATTCGCCGGAGTGGAATAAAATATACATCAACATTGCACCAACCACCTCAAGATATCCAGATGCTTATAATTTTACCATCTATTTCAGGGCAACACTCGAAAGTAATTTGAGCAGAGCGGATATATATATTGATAATGTTAAACTGATTTACAGATATTAAGGAATGAATACAAAACTACAGGTTGCAAAATATGTATTTTTAGACTGGCTGGCTGCTGTTCTTGCCTGGAGTTTGTTTTATCTGTACCGGAAAGCTTTTGAAGAATACGGTATTACCGACTATTTCAATCACATGATTCACGACAATAAGTACTGGCTTGCCATAGTGGTGGTTCCTTTGTTTTGGCTGCTGCTTTATACCATGATCGGTTCCTATCGTCGTATTTATCGCAAGTCCCGTTTAAAGGAGCTGGGGCAAACGCTGGCATCTACTTTGGTTGGTGTTACCCTTATTTTCTTTATCCTTATTCTCGACGATGTCATCAATACCTATCGCGGGTATTATTTGTCGTTTATCGTGTTGTTCAGTCTGCATTTCTTTTTTACTTACGGATTCCGGCTCTATTTAACCACCACTACGGTTCGTAAGGTACATAAAGGGATTATCGGCTTTAATACCGTAATTATCGGGAGCAACGGTAATGCCACAAAAATATACGAAGATATTACCAATCAGGAGCTTTCCTCGGGTAATAAATTTGTGGGCTTTGTCAATGTTTTCGACAGGGAAGATTATAAAGTCGGGAAATATTTGCCCCATCTTGGAAACTATCAGGATTTGAACAGAATCTTAAAAGAGAAGCAAATAGAAGAGGTTATTATTGCCATTGAACGCTCCGAAAAAGAGACCATCGAGCGAATTATCCTCGAGTTGGAAGATACCGATGTGATTATTAAAGTGATTCCGTTGATGCAGGATATTATTTTCGGATCGGTAAAAATTCAGGGAATCTTTCATACCCCTCTTATTGAAATTTCGCCCGACCTGATGCCCGCCTGGCAGCAGAGTTTAAAACGGATGATTGATATTACTTTTTCGGTAATTGCCATGTTTTTATTGATACCTTTTTATGTTTTTACGGCAATTGGCGTAAAGCTGTCGTCACCCGGGCCCATATTGTTTTCGCAGGAGCGGATAGGAAAACACGGTAAAGTGTTTTTTATGCACAAGTTCCGTTCAATGTACGCTGATGCCGAAAAGGCGGGGCCGCAACTTTCTTCGGACGACGATCCGCGTATTACACCCTTCGGCAGATTTATCCGTAAGGTACGACTTGACGAAATTCCGCAGTTTTATACGGTACTTAAAGGAGATATGTCGTTGGTTGGCCCGCGACCCGAGCGACAATATTATATCGATCAAATTGTAAAACGTGCACCTCATTACCGGCTGTTGCTGAAAGTTAAACCGGGTATTACTTCATGGGGCCAGGTAAAATACGGTTACGCCTCAACCGTGGATGAAATGATTGAGCGACTGAAATACGATATTCTTTACATCGAAAATATGTCGCTTGCCATGGACTTTAAAATCCTTATCTACACCGTTATGATTGTTGTACAGGGACGGGGGAAGTAGGTTTGGGTTATGAGTTAGGGGTTATGAGTTAGGTGTTAAGAGTTAAGGGTTATGAGTTAGGGGTTGTGGGTTATTTTGCAAATAATAGCGCTCTTTTTATTTTTTCCTGAGATTAACTTTTTACTTTTGCCGTGATGCAAAAAAAGTTTCTGAAAAACCTTACGCTGATTCTGTTCTTAAATCTGTTAATCAAACCTTTTTGGATTTTGGGGGTTGACAGACAGGTTTACAATGTGGTTGGCCCTGAAGATTACGGATTTTACTTTTCGGTATTTAATTTTTCATTTCTGTTTTTTATTTTCCTCGATTTGGGGATTACCAATTTCAACAACCGGAATATTGCCCAAAATAATCAGCTGCTTACCAAACATCTTGCCGGTATAGGTACCATTAAACTTATTCTGGGGTTGCTGTATGGTATCATTATTTTTGCGGTGGGTTATGTAATCGGTTATCGGGGTGAGCAGTTGAAGCTGTTGTTTTGGGTGGGGTTTAATCAGTTTTTACTGTCGTTTTTGCTTTATCTGCGTTCCAATATTTCGGGATTGCTGTTGTTTGTGGTCGATAGTTTTTTGTCGATCCTCGACCGGGTATTGATGATTGTAATTGTGGGCGTGTTATTATGGACCGGAGTGGCCCACGGACGTTTTAATATTGAATGGTTTGTTTACAGTCAAACGGCAGCTTACCTTATTACCGTGTTAATAGCCCTCGGTGTAGTGCTTACACATGCCGGAAAACTTCGCTTTAGCTGGAATCCGGCCTTTTTTGTGATGATAATTAAAAAGAGCCTGCCTTTTGCACTATTGGTTTTGCTGATGAGCTTTTACAACAGGGTTGACCCG
Organism: uncultured Lentimicrobiaceae bacterium; assembly: GCA_964400655.1. Classification (GTDB taxonomy): domain Bacteria; phylum Bacteroidota; class Bacteroidia; order Bacteroidales; family F082; genus B16-G9. The sequence continues at coordinate 19,498 of CAYNVN010000117.1, read as the reverse complement.
GTTTTTCTTGAACGGCTCATTCCCGGTAAGGAGGGCGACCTGCAATCGGGAATCTACTCGGCAGCTTTTCGTTTGCTGGATGCAGGACAAAATTTTGCCTATCTCTTTTCCGTTTTATTGTTGCCGCTGTTTTCAAAAATGCTGAAAGAAAAGCAGGCCATTGGAAGGTTGTTACGGTTGTCGTTTTCCATTATTATTTCCGGTTCACTGGTTATTGCGGTTACCGCATACTTTTTCGATATGGAATTAATGCGGTTAATGTATGTCAGGCACGGGGTTGAAACAGCAGCGGATTTTCAAAACAGGATTGCCGAATCGGCTTCGGTTTTCAGGGTGCTGATGTTTAGTTTTGTGGCCATCTCATCCAATTACATATTTGGAACCTTGTTAACCGCCAACAACAATCTCAGGCAGCTTAACATCATTGCCTTTATCGGTATGGCGGGAAATATTATCATGAATTTAATTTTGATTCCGCGTTATCAGGCGTTGGGGTCGTCATACGCAAGCCTGACGGCTCAAGGGGTTACGGCCGTTTTAAACATAATGCTTGCCGTTAAAATATTTAAGTTTAAAATCGACTGGTTGTTGATGTTGAAAGTTGTTCTAATGGTGATGCTGACGGGTACAACCGCCTGGCTGCTGAAAACATATTCGGGGCTTACATGGCCGGTAACCATTACATTAACCTTGTCGGGAGGGCTGTTGTATGCTTTTGTGTTAAAGCTTCTGGACATAAAAGAGATGATTGCTGTTTTGCGAGGGAGAGAATAAATTTTCTGTTCCGGTTATTCCGGTTTATTATTCCGGCGTGTTTCTTTATCCTAAATTTGTGTAATTATATGGTTAAACAGATTAATTTTTTATTTTTGCACTTCACTAAAAACAGATAATGGCAAGTCAAAACAGGTCGAGGCAGTTATTTACATCTGCCGTGTTATTTAGCATTGTTTTAAAATACAGAAAGCCTCTTGTTATAATTGCCATATTGGCGGTTGTCCTTTCGTCAATATTTTCAGGGCCTAATTTTATCACTCCCCTTTATAAATCGGAAGTAATTCTTTATCCCACGGCAAGCAATTCTATTTCAAAGGTGTTGCTGAGTAATAATTTTAACAACTCAAAAGATATTCTGGAGTTTGGTGAAGATGAACAAACCGAACAGATGCTGCAGGTGTTAAATTCCAACAAAATTCGCGACAGGGTTATCGAAAAGTATGACCTGATGAAGCATTACAAAATTAAACCCGACGAAAAATATCGATATACAAAATTATATAAACGTTACGAGGATAATTTCAGATTCCGTCGTACCGAGTTTATGGCTGTTCAGATAACGGTTTTCGACAGCGATGCACAAATGGCCTCGGATATGGCAAACGATATTGCCCGTCTGCTTGACTCTACCATTAATAAAATGCAGAAAAAGGTAGCCGTTAAGGCGTTTAATATTGTTGAACAGGAATATCTTAAACAGAAAAATGAGATTAGGGCCAAAGAAGACTCACTTACCAAACTGCGTGAGCTTGGTGTGCACGACTACGAAAGTCAGGCCGAAATGTTTAACCGTCAGCTTGCCATTGAGATGGCCAAAGGAAATGCCGCCGGTGTTAAACGTTTACAGAAAAAGCTTGATGCCCTGGCACTGTACGGCGGTGCTTATGTTTCGCTGCGCGATGCCCTTGAGCATGATAAAAAACAGTTAAGCGAGCTGAAAGCAAAATACGAGGAGGCTAAGGTTGATGCCGAGGAAAATTTGCCTCACACCTTTATTGTGAGCGATGCCTATAAGTCGGAAAAGAAAGCATACCCCATACGCTGGCTGATTGTGGTTATTTCTACCTTGTCGGCATTGCTTTTGGCAATAGTGGTTTTGGGTGTTACCGACTTTTATCAAAACGGAGCGTTTGATGTAAACCCTAAAAAAAAAAGTAAACGAGTTGTTGGAACAATAGGGGTTGTTGAAGATGCGGTAAATGAGGCCAGGCCGGTTAAAGAAGAGAAAAGGAATAGTAAAGAAAGGGCTGAAACGATTGTTGACGATATCGTAGTTCAGGTTAAAAAGAAAAAAAAAGAAAGTATAAAAAGGGATAAAGTAAACAAAACTGAAATGAATAATCTTTTAAACAGCTCAGATTTGCTCAGGCTAATTGATAAATGGAAAGTACATTTATCGGTTATAGTTGTGGTGTCTGTAATTTTGGGAATGATTTTTTCGGGCCCAACTTTTATTACGCCTCTTTATAAGTCGTATGCGGTTGCTTATCCGGCTAACATTGATTCCTATTCGGAAGAGAGCAATACAGAGCAAATGTTGCAAATATTGAACTCCCAGGACATTACCGATAAAATGTTGGAGGAGTTTGATTTGGGGAATCACTATAATATTGATAAATCTTACAAGTACTATCGTACGGCACTGTTGAATCAGTACCACGATAAGGTAAGTATCAGTAAAACTCCGTACGAATCGGTAATGATTGAAGTGTTGGACCACGACCCGGAGGTTGCCAAAAAAATGGTTGACCGTATCTTAACGCTTTACGACTGGAAAGTTGCCAACCTTCATAAATCAAAATATGCCGAGGTTGTGAAAATGTATAAACAGGGACTGGCCCGTAAGCGTCATGATATCGATTCGCTGGAAAACCTGCTGGCATACCTTGGAACCGAAAAGGGAGTGTTCGAGTATCAACAGCAATCGCGCGAAATTACGGAAGGTTATTTGGGTACTACCGGTGGCAGTGCCTCAGGCGTTAATAAAAAAGAGGCCAAACGTTTGTTTAAAAATATGGGGCAATATGGAGGTAAGGTGCTTGAACTTGCCGAAATGATTCGCGACGAAGCCAATGTTTATGCCGAAACCAAAAAAGATATGGAGCTGGCCGAACGTTTCCTCTATTCGCACATGACCTATTCCAATATTATTACGCATCCCGCGGTTGCCGATAAAAAGAGTTATCCCATCCGCTGGCTGGTAGTGGTAATTGTTGCTTTGGCAGCATTTGTTTTTGCCCTGTTCGCCATTTTCTTTATCGAAAACAGAAAATCCAATAAAGCGTAAGGGGTGTTTTGTTAGAAAAGACCAAAATAGCATGGGTTTATGCCCTGACGGTTGTATTTATAGCCGTTAACTTTTACCTTGTGGTAAACAAAGATATTTATTGGTTTTTTCTGCTTCCGGTAGCATTGGTTGTTATCTATTACTATTTAATAGCGCTTGATAAAATTTTACTGCTGATCACCTTTTTTACACCGCTTGCCGTTAATATCCGCGATTTGGATATGGGGCTGGGGGTGTCGCTACCCACCGAGCCGCTGATGTTCGGTGTATTGCTCCTTTTTATTGCCAACTTACTTGTTGACCATAAAAAATACGATGTGCGGGTTGCAAGTCACCCTGTGTCGTATGTAATCTATATGAGCTTGTTTTGGATGCTGATAACAACCCTTACAAGCAGTTTGCCCATTGTCTCCGTTAAATATTTTGTTTCACGACTGTGGTTTGTGGTACCGTTTTATTTTGTAGCCGTGTTGATGTTTAAAGATAAAATATACATCAAAAAGTTTTTTTGGCTCTACATTATTGCATTTATCGGTATCATCTTTTATACCATCAGTGTTCATGCAAAATATAACTTTGACGAAGAAACCGGCCACTGGGTTATGTCGCCGTTTTATAACGACCATACCGCTTACGGGGCGGCGCTTGCCATGTATTTTCCGGTGATTGTCGGTTTTATTTTCTATCCGGGGGCCAAAAAATGGGTGCGTTTTATTTCGTCGGTAGTATTGCTGATTTTTATCGTCGCCATTATTTTATCCTATAGCCGGGCTGCATGGTTAAGTCTCGGTGCCGCATTCGGTGTGTTTGTTTTGATTTTGTTGAAAATAAAGTTCAAATGGGTGTTTTTAACGGTGGCGGCTCTTATTACCCTGTTTTTTACCTTTCAGAACCAGATTTTTGATAAGCTGGAGAAAAATAAAACGGAATCATCACGTAACTTTATCGAGCATATCGAATCCATGTCGAATATCTCTTCCGATGCTTCCAATCTTGAGCGGATTAACCGCTGGCAATCGGCGTTACGGTTGTTTGAAGACAAACCTGTTTTTGGATGGGGGCCGGGAACCTATCAGTTTGTATATGCACCCTATCAACGGTCGAAAGAAAAAACCATTATCAGTACCAACCTTGGCGATAAGGGAAATGCCCATAGCGAGTATCTGGGGCCGTTGGCCGAAGAGGGATTGCCGGGCAGCCTGTTTGTTATTTTGCTTGTGGGGATGGTAATTTATACCGGAATTAAAGTTTACATAAAAACCAAAGACAGAGAGATTAAATTTTTAAGCATGATGTCGCTTTTGGGTTTGGTTACCTATTTTGCCCACGGATTTCTTAACAACTTTTTGGACACCGATAAATTATCCGTGCCGTTTTGGGGGTTTATTGCCATACTGACTGCGTTGGATGTTTACCATCTTACAGATTCGGAAAAAGAACACAAAATAGTTTAGTTATAAGTTATTCTTACGAATGATTTCGGGAAGTTGCTTCAGGGCAACTATTTTTTTCCAATATTCGCGAACCTCTACTGCCGGTGCGCCCATGTAGGCTTTGCCTTCACCGTCAAGTATGCTTTTATCAACTCCCGAAGATGCCAGAATGGTGGTGCCTTTGCCGATAACAATATCTTTATTAATGGATACATTGGCCCACAAAATAACGTCGTCTTCAATAATGGTTACGCCTGCAATGGCTGCAAAGGCACCAATTAAACAATTGCGGCCGATTGTTGTGTCGTGTCCCACCTGACAGTGGTTGTCGAATTTGGTTCCGGCACCAATAACAGTATCGGAGGTAACACCACGGTCGATGGCACAAAGCGAACCAATTTCCACATTATCTTCAATAATTACCCTTCCGCCCGAGTGAAATTTCTTGTAACCTTCATCCCTGCGCTGAAAATAGTATCCGTCGCCCCCAATTACACTGTTGGCCTGAATGATTACATTGTTGCCGATAACGGTATGATCGTAAATACTTACGTTGGAATGAATGATACAGTTATCGCCGATTGTTACATGGTTTCCGATAAATGCTCCCGGTTGAATAACCGTATTCTTCCCGATTTTTGCAGAAGGGCTGACGGATGCCGTTGCCTTTTCAAACGGACGAAAATACAGGATTAACTTTATAAACGCATCAAAGGGGGTATCGTGTACCAAAAGCACTTTGCCTTTCGGAACCTTAACCTCTTTGTTGATAATGATTACCGAGGCTTCCGAATTAAGGACTTTGCTGTAGTATTTCGGATGATCAACAAAGCTGATGTCGCCTTTACGAACAACATGAAGCTCGTTTAAACCGCTTGTAAGAAAGCCGGGATCGCCAATCACTTTAGCATCTATTATCGATGCTATCTCTTCAACTTTAAGCGGTTTCGGGAAATCCATTATTATCCTTTTACTCTTTCGGAATATTGTCCTGAGCGGGTATCAACTTTTATCTTGTCGCCGGTATTGATAAAGAGGGGAACTTTAACGGTTGCGCCGGTTTCAACCGTGGCATCTTTAAAAGTGTTGGTGGCCGTGTTGCCCCTTTCGCCCGGTTCGGTGTAAGTAACTTCCAGAACAACGTAATTGGGCATTTCGCAGTAAATAGGCGATTCGGTTTCGGTGTGGAAAGCAATGTCAACCATTTCGCCCTCTTTTAAAAGCTCAGGAGCTTCAATCATGGCTTTGTTGATAAATGTTTGCTCGTAATCCTCGGTATTCATAAAGTGAAAAGTATCGCCTTCGCTGTATAAAAACTGATATTTGCGTTTTTCAACCCGTTGAATATTTATTTTAACGCCTGATGTGAATGTGTTTGGAATCACTCTTCCGGTTTTCAGGTTTTTAAGTTTGGTTCTTACAAAAGCAGGGCCTTTGCCCGGTTTAACGTGCTGGAACTCAACAATTGTATAAAGTTCTCCGTTGTGTTCTATTATCAATCCGTTTCTAAAATCTGCTGTTGTTGCCATTATATAATTGGTTTTGTTTTTATACTCTTTCTTTTACTCTTGTATATCCTTTCATAATGCCCCTCTGCGAGCGATTGATGAAACTGAGAATTTCATCTCTGTCGGGAGTGGCCGGAACGGTTGCTTCAATATAGCTTACCGCCTGACTGATGTTGCGGCCTTTAAGATAGAGAATCCTGAAAATCTCCTGGATTTCGTTGATGCGTTCGTTGGTAAACCCGCGACGACGAAGGCCGATGGAGTTTACTCCCACAAATGCCACCGGTTCACGGCCCGCTTTGGTGTAGGGAGGAACATCTTTCCGTACAAGGCTTCCACCCGAAATCATGGTGTGTGCTCCGATGTGAACAAACTGGTGAACGGCCGACAAACCACCTACAATTGCCCAGTCGTCAATTTCGATATGTCCTGCAAGGTTACAGGCATTAGCAAGGATAACATGGTCGCCCAGTATGCAATCGTGGGCAATATGCACATAGGCCATCAATAAGCAGTTGTTACCAATTACCGTTTCGGTACTGGCTTTGGTGCCTCTGTTGATGGTTACATATTCTCTGATGGTGGTGTTATCACCGATTTTTACAATGGTTTCTTCACCTGCAAATTTTAAATCCTGCGGAATGGCCGAAATTACCGCTCCCGGAAATATTTTACAGTTTTTACCAATTCGTGCTCCCTCCATTATGGTAACGTTGGAACCAATCCATGTTCCTTCTTCGATAACAACATTTTTTTCGATGTTAACAAAAGGTTCGATAACCACATTGGGTGCAATTTTAGCCTGAGGGTGAACGTATGCCAATGGCTGATTCATCGCGCTTGTATGTTACTTGTTTTTTACTATTTGTGCTGTTAAGTATCCTTCCATAACTACTTTATCGCCAACAAAAATTTTGCCGTAAGTGGTACAGATACCCCGTTTAATGGGGCCGGTTAATTTAAGAGAGAATACCATTACATCACCGGGTACAACTTTAGAACGAAATCTTACATCAGATATTTTAAGGAAGTAGGTAGAGTAATTTTCAGGGTCGGGTACCGAATTTAAAACAAAAATTCCGCCGGCCTGTGCCAGTGCTTCCACCTGCAATACGCCCGGCATAATGGGTTCGTCCGGAAAATGGCCGGTAAAAAAGGGTTCGTTCATGGTAACGCTTTTCATGGCCACAATGTATTCGTCGTCAAGGTAAAGTACCCTGTCAACCAAAAGAAACGGGGGACGGTGGGGGAGTATTTTCCTGATATCATTTATATCATATACCGGATCGGCATAAATATCGAAGGGTGGTTCTTTAATGGATATATTGCTCATAATAAATAATTTTCTTTAATGATTTCAGTAAATTTTGTATTGATGTAATGTCCGGGGCGTTGCGCTTTTACATGTCCCTGAATACTTTTGCCCAGCAGGGTAAGGTCGCCTATCAAATCAAGCAATTTATGCCGTGCAGGCTCGTTCTCGAAATAAAGATTGATGTTGTTGAGGATGCCTTTTGTTTTAACCTCCACCGAAGGTTTGTTGAATAGTTTTGCCAGTCTGTCAAGCTCTTCCTGTTTAACAACCTTGTTTACAAAAATAATGGCATTATTCAAATCGCCTCCTTTGATGAGGTTGTTTTTTAACAGGTACTCAAGTTCGTGTAAAAATACAAATGTGCGGCAGGGAGCTATTTCATCTTTGAATTTTGTAATATCATCCAGTTGGGCATATTGTTTTCCCAGTACTTTGGTTTCGTAATCAATTTCAACCGATAAAGAAAACCTGTCAGCCGGTTCAACCGATATTTTTATCTTTTTTTCCGGAATTTCAAATTCGGTTTTTTTGGTTATAATCAGAACCTCTTTTTCGGCATTTTGTTCTTCGATACCTGCTTTTTCGAGGGCGGCAACAAAATAGGATGATGATCCGTCTTTAATTGGAATTTCTTCCATGTCGATGTCAATCAATACATTGTCGATGCCCAGTCCCGTTAACGAAGCCAAAACATGTTCAATGGTATAAATCCGTGTACCGTTAATGCCGAGGGTGGTACCTCTGTCGGTTCCAATCACATGGTCAATGGTGGCATCAACAACAGGTTGTTGTTTAATATCAACCCGTCTAAATTTAATGCCGTGGTTTTCGGGAGCCGGATGAAAGGTAAGAGTCCCTTCCTGGCCGGTATGGAGCCCGGTTCCGGTGATGGAAACCGCACTCTTTATTGTTTTTTGTTTTTCAGCCATTAAAAGTAGTAATGATGAATTTCATCTGTTTTAATTAAAGGTGCAAAAGTAAGAAAAAATGTTTAATCCGCAGGAGTGTTTAAAACTTTGCTTTATAGCGGATTGAATTGGCGAAATGAAAAAAATTATATGGTAATCCCAAATTACTCTTTTTTAAGTTTATGCTCAAGGTTGTTTACCCGTTTAACCAGTTGGTCAAGTTTGCGATAGTGAATGTACGACCTTTGAAAATCGCGGGCATTGAAAGCGGGTGAACCTTCCCAAACAGAACCTTTTTTGGTAATACTTTTACCGATTCCCGACTGGGCGGCAATTTTAACTTCATCGGCAATGGTGATATGGCCTATTAAACCAACCTGTCCGCCAATCATGCAGTTTTTACCGATTTTTGTTGAACCGGAGATGCCTGTTTGTGCAGCTATTACCGTGTTTTCGCCAATAACAACGTTGTGGGCAATTTGTATATGGTTATCGAGTTTAACCCCTCTTTTAATGATGGTTGAGCCGAGGGTAGCCCTGTCGATGGTGGTGTTGGCACCTATTTCAACGCGGTCTTCCAAAATAACATTACCAATTTGAGGAACTTTCTTAAAGTCGGCATCCTGTTGGGGAGCAAAACCGAAACCATCGGCACCGATAACCGCACCGGCATGCAGGGTACACTCATTTCCGATAATGCAGTCGTCGTAAATGGTAACATTGGCAAAAACGGTGGTGTTATCACCTATTTTAACATTGTCGCCAATGGTAGTGTTGGGATGAATCATGCAGTTGTTGCCTATTACGCTGTTTTCGCCTATTGAAACAAATGCGCCAATGTACACATTGCTGCCTGTTTTGGCTGTTTCAGAGATGGAAGCTTTTGGAGAGATGCCCGTTTTTTTTGGTTTACTTTGCTGATAAAGTTCCAGCAGAGCGGCAAAAGCCATGTAAGCATCTTTTACACGGATAAGGGTGGCTTTAATTTCCTTTTCGGGTTTGAAATCCCGGTTGACGATAATTAACGAAGCATCCGTATCGTAAATATATTTTTCGTAGGCCGGGTTTGCCAAAAAGCTAAGGGATCCCGGTTTTCCTTCTTCGATTTTTGAAAGTGTTGAAACAGTAATGTTTGCATCACCGTCAACGGTGCCCTGAAGGGCTTCGGCTATTTGTTTCGCGGTAAATTCCATACGTTTATTTTAAGGCTGCAAGATAATGAAGAATGAGAAACTATGGTTTATGTTTTTAAATAAAAAGAGCCGTCTCTTTTTTTGAAACGGCTCTTTAAGTAAAAAAAATTATTTTTTAAATAATTCCCTGGTCGTACATGGCGTTGGCAACCTTAAGGAATCCGGCTACGTTTGCACCTTTAACGTAGTTGATGTAACCATCTTCTTCGGTCCCGTGTTTAACTGCCACATCGTGAATAGATTTCATGATTTGGTGTAGTTTGGCATCCACTTCGTCGGCAAGCCAGTTGATTTTCATTGAGTTTTGTGTCATCTCAAGACCCGATACGGCAACGCCACCGGCATTTACCGCTTTGCCGGGACCAAACAGCACTTTGTTTTTGTGGAATGCTTCAATGGCTTCGGGTGTACAACCCATGTTTGAAACTTCGGCAACCACCTGTACGCCGTTTTCGATAAGTTTTTTGGCATCTTCGCCGTTGAGTTCGTTTTGGGTGGCGCAAGGCATGGCAATATCGCATTTTACTTCCCACGGGGTTTTACCCGGGTAGAAAGTGGCTTCGGGGAACTCTTCGGCATAAGGGGCAACAATGTCCTGGTTTGATGCACGCAGCTCCAGCAGGTAGTCCACTTTTTCTCCCGAGATGCCTTCGGGATCGTAAACGTAACCGTCGGGGCCTGAAATGGTAACCACTTTGGCTCCCAGTTCGTTTAATTTGAGTGCCACACCCCAGGCAACATTACCGAAACCGGAAACGGTTACGGTTTTGCCTTCAAACGAATCGTTTTTGGTTTTCAGCATTTCCTGAGTGAAATAAACCCCGCCAAAACCGGTAGCTTCGGGACGGATAAGGCTGCCGCCCCATGCGGTACCTTTTCCGGTAAGTACGCCGGTGTGTTCACGTTGGAGCTTTTTGTACATTCCGTACAGGTATCCGATCTCTTTTCCGCCTACGCCGATATCTCCGGCAGGAACGTCGGTTTCGGGACCGATGATTTTCCACAGTTCAAGCATAAATGCCTGGCAAAAACGCATGATCTCGTTATCCGATTTTCCTTTGGGGTTGAAATCGGAGCCTCCTTTACCACCGCCCATGGGCAATGTGGTGAGTGCGTTTTTGAAAATTTGCTCAAAACCGAGAAATTTCAGGATGCTCAGGTTTACGCTGGGGTGAAAACGGAGACCGCCTTTGTAAGGGCCTATGGCTCCGTTAAATTGTACACGGTATCCCAGATTGACATTCACTTTTCCTTCATCATCCATCCACGGTACTTTGAATGTGAAAATACGGTCAGGTTCAATGAGCCTGTCGATGATGCCGGCAGTTTCAAAGTGGGGGTTTTCGTTTACAACGTCTTCAATAGTTTCCAAAACTTCGCGAACAGCTTGTAAATATTCAGCTTCACCCGGATGCCTTGCTTCCAGGTCGTTCATTATTTTATTTAAGTCCATTAATAATAGTTTTTAAATGTTAATATATAACCATTTAGGATAAAAATCCGGCGACAAAGGTATGTTTGTTTTTTTGTTAACAATACAATAAACAGATAAAATTGACTAAATATAGAATGTGTTAAAATAGCAAATGTAAGAAAATGAAACAGAGGAATATAATTTACTTCATCACCCCCTCGTACCATTGAATGGTTTTTTGGGTTTTTCCTGTTTCGTCGTACCACTTTTCCAAACCGTGTTTCAGGTTGTTTTTATAGCGGGTTTCATGTTTGATCTTGCCGTTGGGCCACCATGCTTTTTGTACGCCGGTTCCGTGTTTAAAATTTCCGGTTCCCACAATGTTCCCTTCAATATCAAAATACAACCACCGGCCTTCGGAGAAACCGTTTTGGTAGGAACCTTCAATTTTTATGCTTCCCGTTTGATACCATTGTTTATAGGGTCCGTTCAGCGTGTCGTTTTTGTAGTTCTCTTCAATAATCAGGTTTCCGTTGTTGTCATAAGTAAGTGCTTTCCCGTTAAGTTTGCCTGCTTTGTAGAACGATTTTGATTCAACGGTTCCGTTGCGGTGCCAGCGAATCATTTCACCATCCAGTTTGTTCTCTTTGTAAACAGCTTCCTGCTCTTTGTTTCCGTTGTCGTAAAACCATACGGCCTTACCGTTTAGTTTATTGTTTTTATATTCCAATTCCGATTTAACCATTCCGTTCTCCCAAAACGATCTCTTTTTATCGGAGCAGGAGGCATAAAGCAGTGTAACGGTTAAAAGCAAAATGATTGTTTTAATTTTCATTGTTAAGTGTGTTGCTTAAAAAGGGCTTTTTAATGACAGGCAAAATTAATCAAATGGAGATTTCAATCTGACGGAGGTTCATAAAATTACAGTCATAGCTTAGGAATAAAAATTATGGCGGCAATTATCAATGAGGCAAGGGCTGCCACAAGCACGGCTGCTGCTGCCATATCTTTAACGGCTTTGATTTTTATGTTTTTTGCGGGCGATACAAAATCGGCAAGTTTTTCGATGGCCGAGTTGATTATTTCGAACGAAAGTACAAGGGCAATAACGATTGTAATCGAAATCCATTCCATTGACGAAATGTTAAAAAATATGCCTGCTGCCACGGCAAAAATTGCTGCTAACAGATGTATCCTGAAATTGTGTTCGTTTATCAACACGGTTTTTAATCCGCTAAAAGCGTAGTGAAAACTTTTAATCCGTTTTCGGAATGAAAATCTGTTTGGGTTCATGGTAACCGGAATTAATTAGCAGCAATAAAGATAGTAATTAAACAATCATCCGGTTAGCTGAAGTGGTTGAATTATCCATTTGTTAAAACCGGCAGGAAAAATAGATTTGGTAATTGTTGTAGTTAAGGTTGGGAATAATAACGATGTTTTTTTGTTTTTTAAAAGGGTTGAAGTTTTTAAGCGGTTCAAAATAGTAAACCAAATTGGTTACCAGTATGCCAATACCTGCACCCGCCAGCACATCCGATAACCAGTGTTTGTTGTTTATCATCCTGAATGCTCCGGTGGTAAGGGCAAAGGCATAACCGCTGTATGCCAACACCGGTGAGGTATTGTAAAATTCGTTGTAAAGTACGGTGGCATTTGTAAAAGCCAGGGTGGTGTGCCCCGAAGGGAATGAGTGTTCACCATCGTTGGGACGGGTTTTGTCAACGGCATATTTTAATCCGGTGGTTATTCCCAGCGAAAAAAGGTTGGAAATGATCAGGTATTTGGTTTGGTCGAACCAGTGGTTTTTGCTTTTTACACCGGCCATGTCGGCCACATACATCTCCACTACCGGCGCAAACTGGATATAATCGTCGATGGGAAAACTGTAGTTGTTGCCCACACTGTTTCGGATGCTTGTTTGCAAATCTTTTTCAAAGGTGCTGCCGCTGACGGCCGAACCGGCAACAATAAGCGAAACCGGCACAATGCTTTTAAGCAGCAGTTTTTTGCCGCTGATGGTGTCGGGTTGCCGGGCTTTTGTTGCAGATACCGAGAATATTAAAACCAGAAAGATCAACCATGTTCTCTTCATGGGGTAAAAGTAAGTTATTTGTGGTTATTGATTTGGGCGTAAAGTTTTACCGTCATAAAATAGATAAGAGGAGCCGAAACAAAACCTCCCAATACATCAATTAAATAGTGGGCTTTAATGTAAACGGTTGCAAACCAAAGCAATATTACAGGTAAAAGGATGATCCAAAATGCTTTGCGAAGATATTTGTATGACAAAATCAGGAAAATTACCGACATGCCCACATGAGAGCTGGGGAATGCCCCTGTTTCGGTTTCCCCGATATGTTGTGCCATCTTTACAAGTTTGCTGAAAAAATATGAGTCAACCGTTTGTGCATCGTTTACAGGGAAGTAAAACTGAGGTCCTTTTACCGGAAATAAAATAAAAATAAGATAGTAAATAATAAATGATGTTACGATGACAAAAATAACCTTTTCGGCTTTTTGGGGTTTTAAAATGTATAGGGTGTAGCTAAGGCCAAAAGTAATGAGGTAATAAAAAAAGTACCCGAAATTCATCAATTCGCTGAACCATTTTTGAGGAAAATGTTTTGAGAACTCAATGGCTGGTTGCATTCCCCAAAGCAACTGTTCGGCTTTTGCGAAAAACGGATCGAAATAATCAAATAAAATATTGTTTAGGTAACCGGTTTCTTTGTAAAAATAGCTTAAAAGCAATAGCGGGTAAAAATTTCTTATAAACCGGTAATATTTGTTTTGAGCAATGTTTTTATTGTCATAATAAGCAAAAAGAAAGATAATGATTGTTGCCCCGGCTCTGAATAAAAAGTGTGAAGCAACATCTTGTAGTTTGTTAAACCCAGGCATCATGTACAGGGCCGTTACCAGCAAATAGGTTAATACGGCCAAATCGACGGGAATCGGATGAAGGGTCTTTTTTTTCATAAACGGCAACAGAAAAACAAATCAGGCTGTCCGGTTTGGTTTCCGGCAGCCCGATTTGCTAATATGTTAAAAGCAGGTTTTACTTAAACTTTTTCATGTACTTTTTCAAAGCATCTTTATGAACGGTAAATCCCATCATTTTAAGTTTGGTGTAATCTTCGCTGAAGAAGTAGTAACCAAATTCGGGACTATCTTCGCCAATGTTTCTTGAACCTGAGCTTGAATCTTTTATAAGGTACCACATTTTTCCGTTTTTATCTTTCAGGTATCCAACCATGTGCATGCCGTGGTCGTCGGTGGTGGTTTTGTTTGAGAATCGGAACTGGCGGGCGTTGTCGTTTATATATTGCGACGGGATATCAAAGTCGGGAACCAGTGCTGTATTGGTTTTGCGTGAGAACCCTGCTTCGGAAACGTCGCCGCCGATGCTCATGGTATAACCGTTTTGGATGGCATTGTTTAAAATTTCCATATAAACATCCAGCGGCACATTGTAATAATCTTTGCTGTGCCACCAGTTGTCGGGAACTTCGTATTCCACTTTTTCCCAAAACGGCTGCTGCAGATATGAGAGCACCTCAACGTAATCATCCATGTTTAGTTTCAGGTAATCTTTTAAAAACGATTTGGGTGTGTAACGGGTTCCGTTGTAATCAAATTCGGCTGGCGGTTCGCCCATGTAATGGTTCAGGATGGATTTGGTGGTGGCAATAATTTCGGACTTGTTCCATGCCGAACTCTTTTTTACGTTTTTCAGATAAGTTTTCAGCTCTTTCATCATGTCGGAATGGTTGTAAAACGTCTGTCCGGGTAACAGCCCGTCGTACACCTTACGGGGTACCGCTCCATATTTTTTGTAGATACGGGCAACGGCATTGGATTCGGAACCTTCGTCAACCAGCGAGTTGCCCCTTGTGTCAACATAGCGCGAAACTTTTTCGACATATTCATAATATACCGTAAACATTTCCGACAGTTTTACATCGTTGTTATAAAGGCGATGTTCTTCCGATTCGTAAAAAGAGGTGGTCGAAAAACACCAGCATGTACCTGTGTTGCCTTGCGATGTGGTGGGGGTGTGCCAGTAGGTGTGTTCTTTGTAATCGGATATTTTATTGGGAAGTTTTAAACCCGACTGGTCCATCATAAAATATTTCTCTTTTTTTGCGGGTGTTTGTTTTTTTTCGAATGAACGAACGTCTTTAAGGATAAAGTTTTGGTAATATCCCGGTTCGTACTCCTGAAACTTAGCCTTGTCGCTGCTTTGTGCAAATGCGTTGAATGCCGGCATCATGGCCAGTGCCAGCATAACGGTAAATAATTGTTTCATTTTGATTTTAATTTTTATGGTTTAATATTATGGTCGTCGGCCTGAAACCTGAAACCAAGTCGTTTGCCTGTTTTTAATGAAATGGTATCCAGCGTATTTCTCATTTCCACCACCGAAACCTCTTTTATACGGTCGTAGGGCGGGGTAAGCAGATCGAAGTTTATGGTGTAACGGATGGCGGCTTCCGTAAGCGCTTCCATGGCTTCTTTGTCGAATTTTTTACTGCCGAAATAGTTGTACAGGTACGATAATTCGCGTTTGCCTTCAATAAAATAGCTTCCGTCTTTATTGATGAAAACCCTGCCTATCAGGTATCCGATGTCGTTTATGCGGTTGTACTTAAACGAGTCGGCCAAAAAGTTGTAAATATTGATGATGCCGTGATAGGAGCGGGTTTTGTCCGCTTTAATGTAATCGGTTTTCATCACTTCGTGGTCGCGGGGAAACTCAAAAATGTTGGAGTGCATCAAAAAGATAAGGATATCGCTGCCAAATTTTAACTCAATTTCAAATTCACCGCAAAGTTTCGCTTCAAAAGGTTTTGTAATTTTCTTTTTGCCCGATTTTAAAAAGTCGGCATAATTTGTTGCAAAGGTTTCGATAACCTCAAACAGTTCGTTAAAAGCCGATAATGTTTTTTGGTAAACCTGTTGTTTTAACTCCGATTTTTCCGAAAGGTCGGTAAAAAGGTCGAAGTGGCGGGGTTGATTTTTCATTTTATTCGTTTATTCAAAAGTAAACGAAAGTAAGAAAAATTTTGAATTTAACTTTTCAATAACACCGGTATAAATATTGTCTTCTCTGATAAGCAGGTCGGTAAGTCCGTAACCCATTTTAGCCTGAACGCCAAATTTAAAATAGTTGGTATAAAAATCGAAACCTGCACCTATATCGAGCATTACATCGTTGCGGTGAATTTTTACGATAACATCCGAGCTGCTGTTTTGGGCCTTTTTTCGTGAAGCGAGGTCGAGGGTGTATGTGGCTCCTCCCACAATGTAAGCGGCCATGTTGTTAAGCCGGTGTGAGCGGTATTTGAATTCCAGAGGAAACTGCACCATGGTGGAGGTGATGTTTTTTTCGATATCCACAAATTTTTTCTCTCCGTTTTTGTATGCCAGAATGGTGTAATTGAGTGCCCGTTCGCCAAACGACAGTGCCGGAACCAGTCGCAGGTCGGTGTTTTTTCCAAGACGAAGGTTTGCCAAAATACCAATGGTAAATCCCGGACGGCCTATCTGGGTTAATTCGTAAACATAACTTGAGTCGGCAGGGAAATCGGGACTTTGTACGGCATCAAATTTTATATTGGGCATGTTATCAACCGTTTTTACGGTAAACAGCATTTGATTGCCTCCCAGAATAAACCCGAAATGATAGGGCGACTGATCGTAAGTAGGTAAGTTTTGTACCTTGTTTTGTTGGGAGAAACCCTTATTGGGAGCCAACAAAATACCTGACAAAAGAATTACGGCTAATATTATTTTTTTTCTCAATGTTGAACAGTTTTATTGTTTAACGAACTGTACGGGATTATATTATATTTCTGAAAAACGAAGCGCAAAAATAATCAAAAATAAATAGCTTATTTGCTGCCCCAATAAAGGGTGGCTATTCCAAAGGTTAACCGTTGTTGTTTTATGTTTTTGTAACCGGCTTTTGCCATTACATCCATAAAGTCTTTGTTTTCGGGAAACTGCTGTACCGACTCGGGAAGGTAGGTGTAGGCTTCGTCGTTTTTTGAAACCATTTTGCCCACGTTGGGCAGAATGTGTTTAAAGTAAAAATTGTAGATATTTTTAAAGGGAAAGGCATGAGGTTTTGAAAATTCCAGAATGGCTGTTAAGCCGCCGGGACGCATCACCCTGTTCATCTCCTTTAAACCTTTCAGCAGGTTTTCATAATTTCTTACTCCAAACGCAACGGTAACGGCATCAAAATAGTTGTCTTCAAACCGGAGGTTTTCCGAGTCGCCGGGCTCGGGTTTGATGATGTTTGACAAACCCTTTTTGTTGATTTTTTCTTCTGCGATTTTAAGCATGTCAACGGCAATGTCGGCTCCAATTATCTCTTTTGGTTTCAGCCTGGCAAGTTCAATGGCAAGGTCGCCGGTACCGGTGGCAATGTCCAAAATGCGTTGGGGACGGATGGTTGCCAAAAGCCTCCTCACTTTTTTGCGCCACCGAATATCAATGCCCATGGAAAGAACATGATTCAGCAGGTCGTATTTGGGAGCTATGTCGTTGAACATGGTTCGTACCTGCTCTTTTTTCCCTTTGTTAACTGTCATTTAGTTTGTTTTTGATTTTGAGTGCCGAAACTTATACTAAAATGTTAAGGTTTTAATCACCTCTTCTTTGAGTTTGTTTTTGTTGATGGGAACCACGCCCACCTCTTCGCAAACAAGTCCTCCTGCCAGATTTGAAACAGCGGTAATGTCTTCCGGTTCCAATCCTTTTGCCAGGCAAAGTGAGGCTACACTGATTACCGTATCGCCTGCACCCGAAACGTCTGCAATGTTACGAACATGTGCTTTGTGATGTGCCGTTTTAAAATTTTTTTCCTCTTTCCACCGGATAAACACTCCGTTTTCCGAAAGGGTATTCATAATGATTGCGGCATCTATCTTTTCCTGAAGCATTGAAACGGCATTTTCAACCTTTGACAGGTCGTTACCGTTAAACGAAATGTTTAGTCCGTCCTGTATCTCTTTCAAATTGGGTTTAAAAAGGGTGACGTTTTTAAAAGAGAGAAAATTTCTTTTTTTAGGATCAACGGCAATGGGTATGTTGCGCGATTTGGCAAGATTTACCGTAAACTCAATGATCTCTTCCGAGATAACCCCTTTATCATAATCCTGAAAGATAATGATCTTTATTGATTGCTTATCAAGTATTTCTCCAATCTTTGATTTAAGTGTTGCTTTGTCGCTATCCGTCAGCTCGTCGGTGGTTTCATCATCAATGCGTAACAGTTGTGTGTTGCTGCTGATGATGCGGAATTTGGTGGTTGTTTTGCGGTTATTGCTTTGAACGATGCCCGATACCGGCAGGTTGTTTTGTTGCAGGATGTCAATAAATTCGTTGCCGCGTGTATCGTTACCGATTACCGAACATAAAACCGGCACGGCTCCCAACGATTTCAGATTGAGGGCTACATTGGCGGCTCCTCCCGGTCGGCTTTCGCGTTTTTCAACGGCAACAATGGGTACGGGAGCTTCCGGCGATATGCGTTCTACTTTTCCCCATACATAGGTGTCGAGCATTATATCGCCGATTACCAAAACCTCTGTTTTGTCAAACGAGTCAAAAAGACGGTTAACCTTTTCAGTTGTAAGCATAACTGTACATTTAGGGGTGCAAAAGTAATAAAATAGCCGGATTGCAAAAAAAGGCAACTATTGTAGGGTTAACTGCAGGAGGGTAAAAAACAGTTGTTTGCTTTTTGTATTAACCGTTAAAATACCTACATTTGTAAATGCTTTGCAATAAACAGGTTGTTTTTATTGTTCTTAATCTTAAACCATAAAATCCAAAAAAATTATGAAAAAGTTTTTTGTTTTAACATTAGCCGTTTTTTTCTCTCTATTTTCGTATGCACAACTCCATTTTGGGCCGCAAATAGGTTATACGGCTTCAAATCTGACGCTTGATAAGGGGAATATCGAAAATAATTTAAAAAGTAACTTTTTGATAGGTGCTTTTGTTAGAATGGGAAAAAAGATTTATTTACAGCCCGAGGTAAATTACTATACCCAGGGAAGTATTTTTAAAACTCCGTCGGTTGGCAGCCTTTCTCCGTTGGAGCAGGAAATTTCACTTAAATCGCTGCAGGTACCTGTAAATCTTGGTTGGAGAGTAATCAATCTTGAGATTGTTAATATAAGGCTGTTCGGAGGAGTAGTGGCCAATTTTATTTTGGATAAAGATGTTAACACAACAAGCGGAAATCCGGATGATTATGAAGAGGCATTGATTCCTGAAGATTTTAATGATATGAACTGGCAGTGGGATGTGGGAGTAGGTGTGGATGTGTTGATGTTTGCCGTGGATGTTAAGTACGTGGGAGGAATATCAAACATTCTCAATGATGTGAAGTTTGACGGAAATACCGTAACCTCAAAATCCAACCTATTTGTGGTAACACTGGGATGGAAGATTTTTTAATACGGATTTTTTAATTTGTATTTTAGTGGAAAATGTCAATACTTTTGTGTTGACATTTTCTTTTTACGGATAACAATCATTAATATGCGCGGATTAACCATTAAGTTGTTGATTCTGTTGGTGACAGCAGGTTTTTTTTATGGATGTGAAAGCAGTAGGAAACGATACATTCCTGAAGTTGACAA
>CAYNVN010000116.1:0-5048 GCA_964400655.1 uncultured Lentimicrobiaceae bacterium | reverse complement strand
GCAAATTGCGTAGAAATAAACAAAAGGCGCTTGCGTTTGTGCCGGATACGGCACACTACTTTTGTATTATTTCAAGCAATTTGACAGAGCGGGCCGAAGCATTCGTTTCCGGGCGCTTTCTTTGTTTCGTTTCTTTGTCGCCACAAAGAAATGAAAAGGAAAATTGATTTGTTTCCGTTGTTAGTGTTCGTAAATAACTCTTTCGCCTCAAACTTTCAGACGACCTTGCTCCTGAAAGGTTGAAAGATTGTTATAAATTAGTACCTTTGTAATATGATCGATAGTGATAAAATACTTAAAATGATTAAAACATCTGTAGCATCCGTTGCTCCGGAGGCCAAAGTAATCCTTTATGGTTCATACGCCAGAGGGCAGGAAAAAGCAGATTCGGATATTGATGTGCTTATTTTGCTTGATAAAGAAAACATCTCATTGCAAGATGAAATAGAGATTGCTTATCCTCTTTATGACATTGAGTATTCAACCGGTATCATTATCAGCCCGTTTATTTTATCGAAAAAAGATTGGGAAAGCAAACACAGGATAACCCCATTTTACGAAAACGTACAAAATGAAGGAGTTTTGCTATGACGGATACCGAAAGGAAAGAAATTGTAAAATACAGATTAAGCAGGGCACACGAAACGCTTAACGAGGTTGATATTCTCATTGAAAACAAATTATGGAATACAGCTGTTAACAGGTTGTACTATGCCTGTTATTATGCAGTTAATGCGTTATTAATAAACAAGAAAATACAAGCACAAACCCATGCCGGTGTCAGGCAGATGTTTGGTTTACATTTCGTCAAAACAGGGAGAATTGACAAAGAATTTGGAAAATTTTATTCAATTATATTTGATAAACGATTAACCGGTGACTATGATGATTTTGTTGATCACAAAGAAGAAGATGTATTGTTTCTAAAGTCAAAAGCAGAAAAATTTATTCAGGAAACAGATAAGCTAATCGTTAAACCGGCCGGTTAGTCAATAAGTTTTGCCGCTTCGGTCAATATTTTTTTTATCGAGCTGTTGTCAAATCCCAAATTCCTCAACAGGTTACGGTTTGAATCGAGTTCGCGACACAATACCAGATTATTTTCGAGCAACAATTCTTTATCTTTTTTACGTAACGACTGCAGGGCGGTAATCGGATAAAAACCGCTTTGGTCGATCCATTCACGCAGGCTGTTTCCGGCCGGATAATCCCAGCTGATTATTCTGAGTCCCGAGCAGTTGGCAAACTTAACGGCATCTTCGGTAAAGCGGGTGTTGGTGGCAACCATACCGAAAAACCCGATTCCCCTCAACGCTTCTTTTTGCTCCCACGAAGCTTTTACATCCAAAAACCTCGAATGAATATAGAGCGGAACTTTAACATCGCTTTTGTTTGTTTTACTACCGTGGAACTTACATTCAACCATTATTTGCTCCCGGCCGTTGTTGGCTATCACATCTATTTCGTGTGTAACACATTTTCCCTGTACCGTTACACCCACTTCTGTTTTATATCCCCTGTTTTCAAACAAACGGCCCATAAATTTCTCGAAAGGATATCCCGACGGCCCCAGCTCCATCACCGCTTTTTTAAGTTTATAACGGCCTGCTGTACGGTGCGATTTTTTTCGCAGCAGCTTGTAAGCAATCTGATAAATTCTGCGGGTATGAATACCGTCGTAAAGCTGGCTTAACACCTCTTTTTCAACAAGGTCGGCTTCCCGGTCGGTAGCACCGGAACGGAGCAGGGCCTGTTTTAGTTTTTCCGCATCAAAACGTACCCGTTCGCCCGTATTTTTTACAACTATAATGTTTTCCGTCGAATTATTCATTGCCTGTTTCTTTAAGAACCGCCTCTTTAAATGCCTCTAACGAATAAGCCTTTTCAACCGAAAAGTCTCCAATCATGGTTCGTCGCAGTTCGGTCAGATAAGCACCGTTTTGGAGTGCCCTGCCGAAATCGCGCACCAGCGAACGAATATAGGTTCCCTTGCTGCTTTTAACATAAAAATCGACATAAGGTAAACGGATGTCGGTTAAATTAAATTCACTTATGGTAACTTTGCGGGTTTTAATATTAACGGTTTCCTTATTTCGGGCATGTTCGTAAGCCCGTTTACCTTTAATTTTTACCGCCGAATATTGGGGTGGTACCTGTTCCGTTTCGCCCATAAACAGTCGGGCGGCCGCTTTTAAATCTTCTTCGGTGAGATGTCCGGTTTCAAAATGGTAATCCTCTTCGGTTTCTTTATCAAACGAAGGGGTGGTGGCACCCAGTTTCATGCGTCCGGTGTAAACCTTATCCATTCCCTGATATTCATCAATGCGCTTGGTCATTTTTCCGGTACAAATTATCAGCAATCCGGTTGCCAGCGGGTCAAGGGTACCGGCGTGTCCTACCTTAAGTTTTTTTAAGTCGTAAATTTTACGTAAAAATGAACGGATGTAATTAACCACGTCAAACGATGTCCACTCCAACGGTTTATCAATAAGCAATACTTCGCCCTCTGTAAAATTAAAAGCCATCAGGAAATGGTTAAATCAACACCCAGAAAGTACAGAATCAGGATGATAAGTCCTACAATAATACGATAATAGCCAAACATTTTAAAGCCGTGATTGGTAAGAAAAGATATGAATGATTTAATGGCAAGAAGCGCCACGATAAAGGCAACCACATTTCCAAAAATCAAAATACCGATATTATCGGATGTTATGGCTTCATGGTTTTTTAACAGTTTATATCCCGAAGCGGCTACCATGGTGGGAACGGCAAGGAAAAACGAAAATTCGGCAGCGGCTTTTTTGTTCATTTTTTCAACCATACCCCCAATTATGGTGGCTGCCGAGCGCGAGGTTCCGGGTATCATTGCCAGCACCTGAAACAAACCTATTACAAACGCATTTTTGTAAGTAACATCGCTTTTGCCGTGTTCCGAAGTGGTTTTAAACCATTTGTCAACCAGTACCAGTATTACTCCGCCGATAATCAGCATTACGGCAACCACATAAACACTTTCCAGTAACTGGTCGATATAATCGTTTAGCAGCAGCCCGAAAAAAGCGGCAGGCAAAAATGCCACAAACAGTTTATAGTAAAATTTCATCGACTGGAAAAAGCGTTTCCAATAAAGAACCACAACCGATAAAATGGCACCAAACTGAATATTAATGATAAAAGCCTGAATGAAATCGTTACTTTTCATCCCCATGATGCCTTCGGTAAGAATCATGTGGCCGGTGGAAGATACGGGAAGAAATTCGGTTAATCCTTCAACAATTGCAAGTACAAGCGCTTCAAACCATGTCATAACAGGTGGTTTTATTTATTGGTTGAGGGTCGTTTCAAGATGGCCCACACTTCAACGGTAAAGCCGGCAATAAGTAACAGGGGCGCAATGGTAAGTCGTTGTGTATCAAAAATGGCATCACTAAATTTTGACGGATCATCAGAACCTCCGCCGATCATTAAAATAAACCCCAAAGCCAAAAGAATAAGGCCAAGAAATAAAAACTTGTAATTCTCTTTATGAAATGCAAACAGTTCGTTTGTGTCCTGTTTTTTTTGCTTGGTATTTTTCATCGGAATAATTTTTTGTCAAAAGTAGTAAATATTACAGGTTGTGACGGGTTAAATATTAAAAAACTCGTGTGAAGCGTGCCGGTTAACTTTAAACAACATCAACCGGAAAGAATGTTTTCGTATGGGATTTTTGAGATTTTATTGAGAGCAGAGCCCTCTTTTAAAAAAGAGATAATATCTTTGAAGCAAAATAAATTTGAAAAAATAATATGAACACGCTTGAACAATTAAGGCAATATACAACGGTGGTTGCCGATACCGGTGATTTTGAGTCGATGAAAAAATTTCAACCCCGTGATGCTACCACCAATCCGTCGCTGATTTTGGCCGCCGCACAAAATCCTCAGTATAAATTGTTAATTGATGATGCCGTGGCTTTTGCCCGTAAAGAACAGGGTGATATTCATCATAAACTCAGAAGAGGTTTAAAAAAAGTTGCGGTCAATTTCGGGCTTGAAATTTTAAAAATTGTCCCCGGACGTGTTTCCACCGAAGTGGATGCCCGTTTGTCGTTCCGTATTTACGATACCATTTCGTATGCCAAGGGACTGATAAGGCTTTATGAGGAAGCGGGCATTTCACGCGAACGGGTTTTGATAAAGGTGGCCGCCACATGGGAAGGTATTAAAGCGGCCGAAATTTTAGAGAAGGAGGGTATCCATACCAATCTTACCCTTCTGTTTAACAAGGTTCAGGCCGTTGCCTGTGCCGAAGCCGGTGTTACGTTGATTTCGCCGTTTGTGGGGCGCATTTTGGACTGGCATAAAAAAGAGCGGGGCGTTGATCATATTCCTGCCGCTGAAGATCCCGGAGTTCATTCGGTAACCGATATTTTTAACTATTACAAAAAGTTTGAATTTCCTACCGAAATTATGGGTGCCAGTTTCCGCAACAAAGAGGAGATTATTGAACTGGCCGGCTGCGACCTGTTAACCATATCCCCCGCATTATTGGATGAGCTGGAATCTTCAACTGTTGATATTAAACCGAAACTGACGGTTGAAAAGGCAAAAGCCATGGAAATTGAGGAGGTTCATTACAACGAAATGGAGTTTCGCTGGGCACTTAACGACGATGCCATGGCCAACGAAAAACTGTCGGAAGGTATCCGTCGTTTCAGCAACGATTTACGCCGGCTGGAAAAATATTTTCTTGAAAGGATATAAAGAAAAATTATACTTTTGCAGCCTTTCCGGAGGTTACCTGCCAACGGCCCCATAGTTCAAGGGATAGAATAGGAGTTTCCTAAACTCTAGATCCAGGTTCGAGTCCTGGTGAGGCTACTAATTCCAAATAACTACGATGTCTTTCTACGCATACGTATTGTTTTCTGAATCCCACCACCGGCATTATAAAGGTCACTGTGAAAATCTTGAAAATCGTTTAAAAGAACATAAAGCCGGAAAAACAAAATCTAACAAAGCTTTTCGTCCATGGAAACTGGTTTATTTCGAGGAATTTCAAAC
>CAYNVN010000115.1:0-10841 GCA_964400655.1 uncultured Lentimicrobiaceae bacterium | reverse complement strand
GCCGTTGACCAGCAGATTATTTGGAGCGAACGTGTGGGAGTGCCCATAGTAAGCCAGGGTATGGGAGCCGATCCGGCTTCGGTTGCTTTTGATACCGTAAAAGCCGCCGTGGCACAAAACGCTGATGTGGTTATAATTGATACCGCAGGCCGTTTGCACAACAAGGTCAACCTGATGAATGAGCTCTCAAAAATAAAAAGGGTGATGCAAAAGGTTATTCCCGATGCACCGCACGAAATATTGCTGGTGCTTGATGCTTCCACCGGACAAAATGCCGTTGAGCAGGCACGACAGTTTCTGGCTGCTACCGAAGTAAATGCCATGGCCCTCACCAAACTCGACGGAACGGCAAAAGGAGGTGTGGTTATCGGCATTTCCGACCAGTTTAAAATACCGGTTAAATACATAGGTGTGGGCGAAAAAATGGAAGACCTTCAGATATTTAACCGCAAAGAGTTTGTAGAAAGCCTTTTTAGCGAGTAACTTCGCATTTTGCATTTATTGACCCCTATTCTTTTTTATTGTTTTACATGAATCCTAAACAAAAAACCATTAACGTTATAACACTTGGCTGCTCCAAAAACCTGGTGGATTCGGAAGTGTTGATGCGTCAGCTTGAAGGCCGGTATCAAATTATAAACGATTCAAACGATGATTCCCATATTGTTGTTATCAATACCTGTGGTTTTATAGGCGATGCCAAAGAGGAGTCCGTAGATACCATTTTAAGTGCCGTGGAGGCAAAAAAAGAGGGGCGCATTGAAAAGGTGCTGGTAACGGGTTGCCTGTCGGAACGGTACAAAAAGGAACTGAGTGCTGAAATTGACAATGTGGACGGGTTCTACGGAGTGAACGATTTACCCCGAATTTTGCAAGACCTTGCTGCGGATTATAAAAAAGAACTTATCGGTGAACGCCACCTTACCACTCCTTCTCATTTTGCCTACTTAAAAATATCGGAAGGCTGCGATCGTTCCTGCTCTTTTTGCGCCATACCGTTGATTAGAGGAAAACATATTTCCGTTCCCGAAGATCAATTGGTTAACGAAGCCCGGTTTCTGGCCTCAAAGGGAGTGAAAGAGCTTTTGCTTATTGCTCAGGATTTAACCTATTACGGAATTGATATTTACGGCAAACGTACCATAGCCCGCCTTGTGGAAAAACTTACTGCCATTGATGGAATTGAGTGGATCAGGCTCCATTATGCTTATCCGGCCGGATTTCCGGAGGAGTTGCTGCAACTGATGAACGACAACCCGAAAGTTTGTAAATATCTCGATATACCGCTGCAGCATATCAACGACCGGATTCTGCAATCAATGAAACGTGGTCTTGGTAGTAAGGGAACGCGTAATTTGGTAAGGACCATGAAAGAGAAGATACCGGATGTTGCCCTGCGAACAACGCTAATTGTAGGCTATCCCGGCGAAACAGACAAGGAGTTTGAGGAGTTGTTACAATTTATTAGAGAGGTTAAATTTGACCGGCTGGGTGTTTTTAAATATTCGGCCGAAGAGGACACCTCTGCCTTTAATCTTAACGACGATGTTCCCGAGGATGTTAAAGAGGAACGGTTTAACCGCATCATGTCGGAACAACAGGAAATATCGCTTGCCTTAAACAAACAGCGCGAGGGTAAAACTTTCAAAACCATTATCGACCGTAAAGAAGGCGATTACTATATCGGGCGTACCCAGTTTGATTCGCCCGAAGTGGATAACGAAGTGCTGATTGATTCGGATGAACCGCTAAAAACGGGAACATTCTATAATGTGCTTATTGAAAAGGCCGATTTCTTTGATCTGTACGGCAAAGTAACCGGATGATTATCGTTATATTGCCGACTGTTTTCCGTTAAATGGAAAAACGTCAAATATAAGTAAAATGAAATTTAGAAATCTCGGCGTTTGGGATGTTTTGAAAAAAGCCGACTTCTGGAAAAAATTTTCAGAAAAACATGGTGCTGATTTTAAGATTAAAACCACCGTTTCAAAAGACCTGAACAGATTGGAAATGACCATACAGTACAACGGGGTTTCAATCTCTTTTTCCGAATCCGATACCAGACCTCTATTTATTGATTGTAATTTTAAACACAGCGAAAGCCAGGCATGGTTTGAAATATCTAAAATTGATTTTATCGAGAAGGTTATTGCCATGTTCGGCAAAAATAAAATAAGCTCTTACAATAAAGATTTTAACAGGAAATACCTTGTAAAAACAGTTGACAACTACAGAGTTAAATCGATAATTAACAATAAAAACATTACCGGTTTAATCCTGAAACAAAACCTAACGTACATTGGGGGAAAGCAGGATAAAAACGGAGCATTTCATCTAACCGTAAATGTTCATCGTAATGTAAACAGCCTGGAGCAACTCGAAACCGTTTACGGTTTAGCAACAGCACTTATTGATGAATTGAAAGGGCATAAAAAACAGCGGTCGCAAAACAACCGTCGTTAGTTTTTAAAAACATACCTCTCCCCCGCCTTTAACTTAACAGGCATTACTTTTTGGCCGTAAACCAGTTTAATGCCGGTATTAAACTTTGAATAAATAACCGCTTTGGTCAGTTTATTGTTTTTCCAATAAATATCCACTGTAAGGCCGGTTCTGGCTTTTAATCCTTTTATATAACCGTTTTTCCATGATGACGGCAAAGCCGGCAGCAGCCTGATGACTCCTTTTTCAAACGACTGCAACAACATTTCGGCAATACCGGCAGTATAACCGAAATTACCGTCGATTTGAAAAGGCGGATGCGCATCAAAAAGATTTGGGTAAAGCGAACGTTGAATAAATGTGGTTATATCTTTTTGTGCTCTGTCGCCCTGCATCAGACGCGCGTCACAATTTATAAGCCAGGCCCTGCTCCAGCCGGGTCCCGCGCCTCCGTGTTCCAAACGATAATCAATGCTCTTTTTTACGGCGTTAAAAAGTGCCGGTGTTGAATCAGCCGATATACAATCTCCGGGATAAAAGCTGTACATATGCGACATATGGCGGTGTCCCGGTTCAATCTCTTTATATTCCCTGTCCCATTCCAATATTCTGCCGTCACTGCCTATTACAAGTCCCTGTCGCAGTCTTTTTAGTTGTTTTTTAACCGTATCGTATAAAGGGTTATTAATTTTTAAAATATCACATGTCTTCAGGTAATTATTAAAAACTTCATTAATGACCTGTTGATCCACAGCGCTGCCCATACAGGTAGCTACGGTATCGCCTTTTTTGTTGATAAACCGGTTTTCGGGCGAGGTTGACGGTGCTGATACAAGTTTACCGTCCCGCGGATCAACCGTTAACCAGTCGCTGTAAAACTGTGTTACATTTTTAATAACCGGATAGGCCTGCTTTTTAAGGAAAAGGGTGTCGCCCGTAAACAAGTAGTAGTCCCGGTAATGATGAGCCAGCCATCCTCCCGCTCCAACCGAACAGCCCCAGTAAGCCGTTGGAGCCCGTAACCATGCCGGTGCCCAAATATCGGTAGCATGGGGTGCAAAACTGCCACGGCAGCCAAAATTGTTGCGGGCAACGGCTTTCCCGTTTTCCAACAGCCGGTTTGTAAATCTGAAAAACGGCTCGTTTAACGAACCCAGTCCGGTAACCGTTGCCGGCCAGTAATTCATCTGCAAATTGATATTCAAATGGTAGTCGGCATTCCATGGCGCTTTCATGAAATCATTCCACAATCCCTGAAGGTTGGCCGGATTGGTTCCTTTACGCGATGAACTGATGAGTAAGTATCTGCCATACTGAAACAGCAGCGCCTCCAGCCCCAAATCGGTTTTTCCCGATTTAACCCTGTCGATACGCCGGTCGGTGGGAATGGTGTCTAAGTTTTCGTCGGTAAGCTTTAACGAAACGGATGTAAACAGATGACGATAATCGTCAACATGGCTTTTTAAAATGTTGTCGAAGCCTGCATCTTCTATTATTTTCAGCTCTTTTATATTCTGATTTTCATAGTCCTTATAATAAAACGAGGTGTTTGAAACAACGTAAAGTACCATATGTGTTACATTTTCCAACGTTAAATAATCGGTACCCTGCACAATCTTGCCATCGTCGTTTTTAACTTTTACAATCGTTTCAAATTTTACCCCGTATAAAAACGGAAAAGGCTCTGAGTTGAACCTGCCTTTTCGTTGGGTAACCTCGCCTTTCATATATAGCAGTCCGTTTCGGGTAAAGACTTCTGCCGTGGGAAAACCTTCGTCTTTTGGTCTCGATAATCTGATTTTACCGTTTAAACCACCCGTTTTGTTTGACCGGAACTCAATCACAATAGCATGGTGCGGGTTGGAAACAAAAACCCTTTCCGTTACAGGGTTACCCCCCTTTTTATAGCTTACGGTGGCAATGGCACTGTCAATAGCCAGCCGGCGGTAATATTCCGATATCTCCCCGCTATCCAGGTCGATAAAAATGTCGCCCAGTGTTTGGTGCGACCTTACCACCGTTTTATTAGAGAATTTTGCCACAAACAATGAGTCGGCTTTCCGGTTATCGCCGGCAATAAGATATTCTCTGATTTTTTTCAAATCATCGGGGTTTCCCTGTGGCATTTCCAGGTCTGAGCCGCCGGGCCACATGGAATCATCGTTAAGCTGAATATGCTCATTAACAGGGGAGCCATACAACTGTACACCAAGTTTGCCGTTGCCGAGCGGTAAGGTTTCGTGATGATCTTTGGCAGGATGGGTGTACCATAAATACCTGGATTTACAGGTTTCATCGGAATTCGTATTTCTGCAACCGGTTAAAGAAATCAGTAAAATTCCGGTGAAAAACAGGTTTAATGCAAATCGTTTCATATAATATATTTGAATGGCTAATGTATGGATTGTCCTTAAATAATCAATGCCTTTTCAACCTAAATCTTACCTTTGTCGTAAAAGATTTATAAAAAACCGGCAGACATGACAATTAAAGAAGCACAGCAGCTTGTTGACCAATGGATAACCACAACGGGTATTCGTTATTTTAATGAATTAACAAACATGACAATTTTAACTGAGGAAGTTGGTGAACTGGCCCGTATTTTTGCCCGCAAATATGGTGAACAGTCGTTTAAAGAATCGGATAAAAATTATGATATGGCCGACGAGATGGCCGATATCATGTTTGTGTTAATTTGCCTTGCCAACCAAACCGGTGTTGATCTTACCGATGCCTTAATCAAAAATCTTGAAAAGAAAACAAAGCGGGATACCGACCGTCACCTACACAATAAAAAGCTTGGTTAATCGAAATTTTATCATTTAAATCCAAACTTACAATAAGGTTAGTCGAATGTGGTAATAAATTTTCACAATCGACATTCAAAAAAATCTCCAAATTCTTTTTGGTTTACACACATGTTTTATCTTTGACGATTATTAAATTTTAAAATTGAAAAGTATGGATACCAAAGCTGCATTAAAGGGAGGTGAGTTCCTTATTAAAAATGTAAATGTTGACGATGTTTTTATTCCTGAAGAATTTGATGAAGAACAGCAGATGATTGCCGAAACCTGTGAAGACTTTATTGAAACCCAGGTTTCGCAGTATTTCGACGATCTTGATAAACATAAAGAAGGCTTGATGCCGCAACTGTTAAAACAGGCCGGCGAACTGGGTTTGCTCGGTGTTGCTGTTCCCGAAGAATACGACGGCTTTGGTCAGTCTTTTCTTACCAATATGAAAACCAACGAAGCCATTGGCTCGGCATACTCCTTTTCGGTAGCTTTTATGGCCCATACCGGTATTGGTACCCTGCCCCTGCTCTACTACGGAAACGAAGAACAACACCAAAAATATTTGCCCAAACTGGCTACCGGCGAATGGCTGGCATCCTATTGTCTTACCGAACCGGGTGCAGGTTCCGATGCCAATGCAGGCTCCACAAAAGCTGTGTTAAGCGAAGATGGTAAACATTATATTTTGAACGGACAAAAAATGTGGATAACCAATGCCGGATTTGCCGATTTGCTAACCGTTTTCGCCAAAATTGACAACGACCGTGTTTTGAGCGCTTTTCTGGTTGAAGCAAATAGCGAAGGCATTACCATGAATCCCGAAGAGAACAAAATGGGGATTAAAGGTTCTTCTACCCGTCAGATATTTTTTAACGATGTAAAAGTACCCGTCGAAAACCTGTTGGGTCGCCGAGGTGAAGGATTCCGTATTGCTCTGAATATTCTGCATGTGGGACGTATTAAACTCGGTGCCACAGTTATCGGCAGCATGCGTCGTGCTATAAAACAGTCGGTTAATTACGCCAACGAGCGCAAACAGTTTGGTTCTGCCATTGCCTCTTTTGGTGCCATTAAACAAAAACTGGCCGACCAGGTGGTAAAAGCTTTTTCAACCGAATCGGCTGTTTACCGTGCCAGTAAAGATGTTCAGGATACCATCGAGTCGTACCTGGAGCAAGGTAAGGCCTATGGCCCGGCAAACATTGAAGGTATTGCCGAATATGAGCCCGAATGTGCCATGTTGAAGGTTTACGGCTCGGAAGCACTCGATTTTATTGTTGACGAAGGGGTGCAAATTCACGGAGGTATGGGCTTTTCGGCCGAAACTCCCATCGAACGCGGTTATCGCGATTCGCGTATCAACCGAATTTTTGAGGGAACCAATGAAATCAACCGTTTGATTGTTGTGGATTCCATTACCAAAAAAGGTAAAAAACATAAAATCGATCTTTACGAAAAAATTGAAGAGATAAAAAACAACCTTGCTCCTGAAGCCATGACGGGCGACTATTACGCCGACAAACATGCACTGGTTGATAATTTCAAAAACATTCTGCTCTATCTTATCCCGCAGGTTCAGGAAAAATTTGGCCGCAAGCTGATGTTTGAGGAGGAGATATTGATGAACCTTGCCGATATTATGATGAATGTTTACATCCTTGAGTCCACCCTGCTTAGGGTTGAAAAACTCGATAAAAAAGGGTTAAAGCATGATATTTCGGTTTATAAAGATATTTTGGACGTGCTTACCCAGAACCTCTCAAACGAGATTTATGTTTCGGGTTACGAAGCCATCGGGTCGTTTGCCGAAGGTGAAGAAAAGGGCGAACTTCTTAAATTATTTAATAACTTTGCTAAATCGGAACCCTTTAATATTAAAGATGCCCGCAGAAGAATAGCCGATAAACTTATTGACGACAACTTTTACAACTTTTAAACGTTCAAAAATAATTAATCAATAAAAAATGAACTACATTCTTTTCGACAGTTTTCGCCGCGATGCACTGTTGCCCTTTGTTTATACTCGTCCCGTAGCCGATATTCGAGTTGGTATCACTACCATACGCGAAAAGTGGGAAATGCTCCTTCAAACCAAAACCTCCTCACTTACCGAAGATTATTTGGGCGTTAAGTATCCGTTAAAACAGGGGAAAAAAAATGTGCTGATAAACGGATCCGTAATTCCTACAGAAGAACTTGTTGAAAAGATAAAAACACTTAAAAAAGGTGAAACTCTGTCAAAAGAAGATCAGGTTATTGCCATGTATATGGACCCGGAAGATGTTGATTTGACAGGTGATACCGAATCGGCTGAAGAAACGGTTACTCATATGGATTTTCTTCAGTTAAACAATACATGGGATATTTTTTATCACAACTGGAAAACCATAATTTCCGATTTTGAGCTGATTACCAAAGGCCGTAAATCGCAACCCCTGAGCAAAACCAATTTTATAACCGGAGATTCCGATCTGATTTTTTTGGAAGAGGGTGCCAAAGTTGAATTTGCCTTTTTAAACACTACCAACGGCCCCATATACATCGGAAAAGATGCCGAAATAATGGAGGGTGCCAAAATAAGAGGCCCCTTTGCACTGGGTGAACATTCGTTTGTAAAAATGGATGCCAAAATTTACGGCGGAACTACCATTGGCCCGCATTGCAAAGTGGGCGGTGAATTGAATAATGTGGTATTTTTCGGGTACAGCAATAAAGCACACGACGGGTTTATGGGACATTCGGTAGTTGGCGAATGGTGTAATTTAGGTGCCGATACCAATACCTCTAACCTTAAAAATACCTACGATTCGGTAAGGTTGTGGTCGTATGCTGAAGAGTCGTTTGTTAGTACCGGATTGCAATTTTGCGGTCTGATGTTTGGCGATCATTCAAAATGCGGAATAAATACCATGTTCAATACGGGAACGGTTGTGGGTGTTTCGTGTAATATCTTCGGTTCGGGGTATCAACGTAATTTTATACCTTCATTTAACTGGGGAGGTACTCAGGGGTTTCAAACCTTTAAACTGAACAGGGCTTTTAAGGTTGCAGAAGCCATGATGGCCAGAAGGGGTATTGAGTTCGACAAAGTTGAAAAAGATATTCTTGCTTATATTTTTGAAGAAACAAGCGGCAGAAGACACCGGTAACTCTATTTCGGATTTTTTTAATTCAAAATCTGTTTTTTAAACTTCCGGTTTATCCGTATTATGATAACCTTACTTATACCTTTGGCACATAATTTGAACCCTTAAACGATAATTAAATCATGATATAAATAAGACTGAAATCCACCGGATTTCAGTCTTATTTATTGTTTTATACAGATTTTACTGACAAATTGACGTAATTTATGAGCAATATAATTTTTTCAGAAATTTTGGATGGCGATACAGAATTTTTTCCGCTTCTTTCTGTTGAAGATGAAGAACAGATGAATGAAGAAGGTATTCCGGAGGAGCTTTCCATACTCCCGTTACGGAATACGGTACTTTTTCCCGGCGTGGTGATTCCCATTACCGTCGGACGTGATAAATCCATCAAACTTATCCGCGACGCTTATGCCGGCGATAAAACCATTGGTGTGGTTGCCCAAAAAGACCCTGATGTTGAGGAACCTGTTGAAAAAGACCTGAACAAAATAGGAACGGTAGCAAGGATTATAAAAATCCTCCAAATGCCCGACGGCAATACCACGGCCATTATTCAGGGTAAAAAACGTTTTAAAATTGACTCTGTTACGCAACTTGATCCGTACATCAAAGCTGCGGTAAGCAGTTACGAACCCTCCGGAAAAAATCCCGAAACCAAGGATTTTAAAGCATTGATCGATTCGGTTAAGGATTTGGCCATTCAAATTGTTAATAAATCGCCCAACGTTCCATCGGAAGCCGCTTTTGCCCTTACCAATATCGAAAGTCCGGTATTTCTTGTAAATTTTGTCTCCTCCAACCTGAGTGTGGAAAATGAGGAAAAGCAGAATCTGCTGGAGATGACCAATGTTGAAAACAGGGCGCAAAAGGTGCTGGAGCTGCTTACCAAAGAGCTGCAGATGCTGGAATTGAAAAACCAGATACAAAACAAGGTAAAGGTTGATATGGATAAGCAGCAGCGCGAATACCTGCTGAACCAGCAACTTAAAACCATTCAGGAAGAACTGGGCGGCGGCCCGCACGATACCGAAATTTCGGAACTAAAAGAAAAAGCAGCCAAAAAGAAATGGCCCAAAGAGGTGGCGGAAGTTTTTAAAAGCGAAATGGCCCGTTTGCAAAGGATGAACGCCGCTGCAGCCGAATATTCTATTCAGCTGAATTATCTTGATCTGTTGGTGGAATTGCCGTGGAATGAGTTTACTCCCGACAACCTGGATTTGAAACATGCCAGAGAAATACTGGAAAATGATCATTATGGGCTGGAAGATATAAAAGAACGTATCCTTGAGTTTCTGGCTGTCCTTAAACTGAAAAAGGATATGAAAGCACCCATCCTGTGCTTTGTAGGCCCTCCCGGAGTGGGAAAAACCTCCCTGGGTAAGTCGATAGCAAAAGCGCTGGGACGGAAATATGTACGTATGTCGCTCGGCGGAGTGCGCGATGAAGCCGAGTTACGCGGCCACAGGAAAACGTACATCGGTGCCATGCCGGGCAGGATTATCCAAAACCTTAAAAAGGTTAAATCCTCCAACCCGTTGTTTATGCTCGATGAAATTGATAAAGTAAGCGGTAACAACTACAGTGGCGACCCGCAGGCAGCCCTGCTGGAAATTCTAGACCCCGAGCAAAATTCAACTTTTTACGACAATTACCTGGAAGTTAACTTTGACCTGTCGCATATTTTGTTTATCGCCACGGCCAACAGTCTGGCTACCATCCACCCTGCCCTGCGCGACCGTATGGAAATTATCGAACTGAGCGGATATTTGATGGAAGAAAAGGTTGAAATAGCCAAACGTCACCTGCTTCCCAAACAATTGGAAGCCCACGGTGTTAAAAAAAGCCAGGTTAAGTTTGGCAAAAAAATACTGGAAACCATTATTGACGATTATACACGCGAAGCCGGTGTGAGAACGCTTGAAAAACAAATTGCCAAAGTTATCCGCAACCGCGCAAAGTACATTGCAATGGAAGAGGATTACAACAAAACCGTTAAACCCGAAGACCTGGTTGAGATTTTGGGAGTAAAACGGTATCAGCGCGACCGGGATATAACCAACGATGTTGCCGGTGTGGTAACCGGTTTGGCATGGACACAGGTTGGTGGCGAAATTTTATTTATTGAGGTAAGCCTCAGCAAGGGCAAGGGTAATCTTAAGCTAACAGGTAATCTTGGTGAAGTGATGAAAGAATCGGCGGTTATTGCCCTCGAATATCTAAAAGCCCATGCCGAACAACTTAATATCAATGCAGAGGTCTTTGAAAAATGGAACGTACACATTCATATTCCCGAAGGTGCTACCCCTAAAGATGGTCCCTCTGCCGGTATTACCATGTTTACGGCACTGGTGTCGGCATTTACCCAACGTAAAGTAAAGGCAAGACTGGCCATGACCGGTGAAATCACCCTGCGCGGAAAAGTGCTGCCCGTTGGCGGTATTAAAGA
>CAYNVN010000114.1:0-16492 GCA_964400655.1 uncultured Lentimicrobiaceae bacterium | reverse complement strand
CAACAAGAAGTGGATTTTGTAGAGGAAAACAGTGGAAAAATATATGGGTATGAATTTAAATGGAATAATAAGAAAAAAGTAAAATTGCCCAAAACATTTATTAATGCGTATAATGCTGAAAGTAAAGTTATAGACAGAGATAATTTTAGAGAATTTGTAAAAATATAAACAGCCGGCCCCGAAAAATGTATATAAAACATACCGCAGCAAATTATAAACCTGAAAGTTGCGTTTTCAAATGAAACGCTTATACAGTCTGAAAAGATACAATTTCAAAAAAAACGGTACGCTTTATATACTGACCGGTAAAACCGCTCTTTTTCCGTTATATGAGATATCAGATGTTTTTTAACAGATTAACCGTAAATATTTTTTTGTTCATATCCTTTAGCTTATGATATACATTTTATTATTAACCGTTATTGTACTTTTTTGGGGGATTATCTATCTCCTCCTTCGTGCTTTTCGAAATCCCGTAAGGGTTCACGATGCAACACCCGGAGGGTTTAATATTGCTTACAAAGAGGTGCTCATCCCCGCAAAAAATAATAAAAAGCTCTATGGGTGGCAAATAAAGGGTAGTCCCGACAAACCGGTGTTGATACTGGTACACGGGTGGGGTCGAAATGTCGGTAAAATGTTACCTTACATTAAAAATCTTCATCCTAAAGGATATGGTCTTTTGGTTTTCGATTCGCGAAATCATGGCCATAGCGATGCCGACGACCATTCTTCCATGCTGAAATTTGCCGAAGATATTTTGGCTTCGGTTGATTATTTGCAAAAACACGAAAACATTACAAACGGTATAGGTGTTATTGGCCTCTCCATTGGAGGAGCGGCTTCGGTTTATGCCGCTGCTCACGATAACAGAATAAAAGCCGTAGTTACGGTTGGTGCTTTTGCCGATCCCGTTGAAATAATGCGCAGGGAGATGACACGGCGGCATATTCCTTACTTCCCGTTTGTGTGGATGTTGTTTAAGGTTATCCAATGGAAAACAGGTAAACGGTTTTCGGAGATTGCCCCTGTAAACAACATTGCCCGTGCCCGTGCCCGTTTTTTAATCATTCATGGAGATAAAGACGAAGTGGTACCGCCGGAGCAGGCTTATAAACTTATAAACGCGGCCGGTCCGCAAAAGGCAAAACCGGTTATAATTAAAAACCGGCGACATTCCGACTGTCATCTTGAAAAAGGATTTTGGGAAATAATCGACAATTTCTTTAAAAAGGCTTTTAATTTGTAACCTGTTTTACCATTAACCGATTTTTAAATAAAAATGATATGCCATATACTTATAAATATCCGCGGCCTTCGTTAACCGTGGATGCGGCGGTTTTCAGAACGGTAAATAACAAAACGGAATTGTTGCTTATTCAACGAAAATTTCCGCCCTATCAAAACAAATGGGCACTTCCGGGCGGGTTTGTTGATATGGACGAAACCCTGGAAGAGGCTGTAGCACGTGAATTGTTTGAAGAAACAGGAATTGCCGGCGTTGAATTAAAACAACTTAAAGCATTCAGCTCGGTTAATCGCGACCCGCGCGGTAGAACCGTGTCGGTGGTGTTTTGGGGTCTTCTTAATAAAATAACAGCGGCCAAAGCAGGCGACGATGCTGCCGATGCCCGTTGGTTTGAGCTGCAAAATTTGCCTCCGCTTGCATTCGATCATAAAGAGGTGGTGGAAGAAGCAATTTTAAAACTTAACGCATTGCATTAACGGTAATTTTTATAAAATTCATTTCATAACATCGTTAAAAATGAAAATAACAGATGATTTGGGCCGGATAATACCGTTTGAAAAAATACCCGAAAGAGTTGTTTCGCTGGTACCTTCGTTAACTTTAACACTCTTCGATTTGGGGTTGGGAGCACGGATTACGGCAATTACAAGGTTTTGCAAATATCCCGAAACGTCGATAAAGTTGTTGCCAAAGGCCGGCGGACCTAAAAATATTGACATTGATAAAATTACCGGCCTCAATCCGGATGTTGTTTTTGCCGTGAAAGAAGAAAACAACAGAGAGCAGGTTTTAAAACTTGCAGACCGTTTTCCCGTGGTTGTTTTTGATGTTAACAACATAAACGACTCGTACCGTATGTTGCAAACCATTGGAGAACTGTTTCAAATTAAGCAGAGGGTTTTGCAAGTTACCGGACAACTTAAAAACCGTATTCAAAGTTTAAATCAAACGGGAGGAAACGGTAAAACCGTATATCTTATCTGGAAAAAGCCCTTTATGGCTGCCGGTAACAAAACTTACATCGGTTCAATGTTACAGGCAACGGGATATAACAACATTGTTTCGGGAAGATATCCGGAGGTTGGCTCCGGAGTGTTGCAAAAAGCCGAAACCATATTGCTGGCAACGGAACCCTTTCATTTTAAAAAAGAGGATAAAGAGGAGTTGCAGCGGTTATATCCCGGCAAAACCGTTCAAATTGTAAATGGCGAATTTTTTACATGGTTCGGAACATATCTTATCTCAAAAAATATTCCCGATAAGTTATCTCTCGTTGGTGCATAGCAGGGGCAATTTTTGTTAAACAATGTACAATAAAACCCTTATTTATACATCGGGTGTAGTTCAAAAAACCTACTTTTGTCATTGCTTATTAAACACTATTTATTATGATAACAAATGAGTTAATAAACCCGCAAAGCATTGTTGTTGTTGGCGGTTCAAAAGATATACACAAGCCGGGAGGTAAAGTTTTAAAAAACCTGATTGACGGCGGATTTAAGGGAAAACTATATGTTTTAAATCCAAAAGAAGATGAGGTGCAGGGTATTAAAAGCTACCGCGATTTAAAAGAGCTTCCCGATGTTGATTTGGCCATTATTGCCATTGCGGCCAAATACACTCCCGATACGGTTGAATACCTTACACAACATAAAAATACCAAAGCGGTTATTGTTTTGTCGGCCGGTTTCAGCGAGGAGAGCCACGAAGGTAAGTTGCTTGAAGACCGTATTGTGGAGGCGGTAAATAAGGTAAACGGATCGTTGATAGGGCCCAATTGTGTGGGCATTTTAACACCGCATCATCACAGTATTTTTACACAGCCCATACCCAAACTCGATCCACAGGGCTGCGATTTTGTATCGGGCTCGGGTGCCACCGCATGTTTTATTATGGAAGCCGGAATTCCCAAGGGTCTTACTTTTGCCAATGTTTATTCGGTTGGTAATTCGGCACAGATGGGGGTGGAAGAGATTATTCAGCACATGGATGAAAATTTCGACCCGGAGAAAGACCCGAAAGTTAAGCTGCTCTATTTGGAAAAAATTGATAAACCCGATTTGTTGCTTAAACATGCCTCGTCGCTTATCAGAAAAGGGTGCCGGATAGCCGCCGTTAAAGCCGGTGCCAGCGATGCCGGAAGTCGTGCCGCTTCGTCGCATACAGGTGCACTGGCAAGTTCCGATGTGGCCGTTGAAGCCCTCTTTAAAAAAGCGGGTATTGTAAGGTGTTACGGCCGCGAAGATTTGATAAGCGTTGCATCGGTATTTATGTATCCTCAATTAAAAGGTAAAAACATTGCCGTTATTACCCATGCGGGAGGGCCGGCTGTTATGCTTACCGATGCCCTTGAACAGGGCGGTCTTTCGGTGCCGGCCATTGAGGGGCCTGATGCCGATGCGCTTAAGGAAGAACTGTTCCCCGGTTCGTCGGTTGCCAACCCCATCGACTTTTTGGCCACCGGTACAGCCCAACAGCTTGGTAAAATAATTGATTATGTAAACGACAGGTTTCATCACATTGATGCCATGGTGGTTATTTTTGGAACCCCGGGTCTGTTTGAAGTTTACGACGTTTATGATTTGCTTAACGAAAAAATAAAACATTCGAAAAAACCTATCTATCCTGTTTTACCTTCGATACTTACGGCCGAAAATGAGGTTAGAGATTTTATTTCAAAAGGCCGGGTTTTCTTTCCTGACGAGGTAATGCTGGGGAAAGCCTTGTGCCGTACCTATTTAACCCCCGGACCGGCAAATGAAATTGTTGAAACCCCCGGGGTTGATACAAAAGCCATCCGTAATGTTATTGATCAGGCTGACAACGGCTATCTGTCGCCCGGCAACATTCAAAAACTTTTGGATGCCGCAGGAATTAACCGTGCCGTTGAGGTAGTTGCCCAAACCACCGATGAAGCTATGGCTGCAGCCCGTAAAACAGGTTTTCCGCTGGTGATGAAAGTGGTTGGCCCGGTTCATAAATCGGATGTGGGAGGGGTTAAGCTCAACGTAACTTCAACCGATGAGGTTATCAGCGAAATGGAACGGATGATGAATATTAAAGATGCTACGGGAATCCTTTTTCAACCCATGCTGTCGGGCACCGAGCTTTTTGCCGGTGTAAAAAAAGAGGATGCTTTCGGACACATGATTCTTTTTGGCCTGGGCGGTATCTTTATTGAGGTTTTAAAAGATGTAAAAACCGTTCTTGCTCCCGTGTCAAAAGATGAAGTGCTTCGCGAAATGAAACAGCTTGCGAGTTATAAAATTATTGAAGGCGTTCGCGGGCAGCAGGGAGTAAACGAGGAAATGTTTGCCGATATTATTACACGCCTTTCGGCTTTGGTGCAGGTTGCACCCGAAATTTATGAAATGGATTTGAATCCGTTGCTTGGAACCGAAAACAGTGTTGTTGCTGTGGATGCCAGAATAAGAATCGAAAAATAATTTTGCCTGGTAAGCGGTTTGACGAAGTTTAAAAACGGATGCGCAGGTTAATAACAACGCTTTACTGAGGTTTGTTGAAAGCTGCCGGTTAACGATCTTCCTTTTTCCACTGTAACGTGGATATCATATGGTTGATGTCTTTTTCAAGAAAATTAATAACCGGTGCCAGCGAATCGTTA
Source organism: uncultured Lentimicrobiaceae bacterium (assembly GCA_964400655.1). Lineage (GTDB taxonomy): Bacteria > Bacteroidota > Bacteroidia > Bacteroidales > F082 > B16-G9. The sequence goes on along the minus strand of CAYNVN010000114.1, from coordinate 11,618 downwards.
TTGGGATGGAGGTTAAAATAGAGCGCTCCCCTTAAATAGTGTTTTACGCTGTCGGTAACATAAAACTGAAAGGGCGATGCCGTTCCCATACCTTCAATTTTAAAAGCAAGTCCGTAAACATGTTTTTCGGGATGATAAATCAGGCTGTCGTAAATGGCCTCGGCTTTCGGGATATGTTTTGAAACCAGTGTGTGGGCATCGTCAAGAAAGTTGGCAAGGTTATTATTTACCGGTTCGTAACTGATGTGCAGCACCGCTTTGAAATCAGGAAAATTTACATTGATCCAGTTTTTTTCATTGGGTGCAAAGGGGTCGCCGGTAATGGTTGCATAAGCCGGATACTCGAATCTATACGGGAAAACCGAATCGAGTTTTACATACGATTTTTCGGGCAGGTCAATTCTAAAATAACCTCTTGGTTTGGGGGTATAGTTTTCATCGCATGACGAAAACCAAACGGCGGCAAATAAAAGCAGCAGCAACCCTGTTATCTGTTTCATTTTTCCTGAATAACTACTTTAATTTTGTTGAGTTTTCGCTCGTCGGCATCCACCACCTCAAAGCTAAACCTGTCAAACGTAATAATGCTTCCTTTTATTGGAATTTTCCCTTCAATTTCCAAAAGCAGGCCGCCCAGCGAATCCGATTCGCCTTTTACCTCATCAAAAATATCGCTCTCGATTTCCAGCATTTTACACAAATCGTTCAGCGGGGTTTTGGCATCAAACAGATAAACGTTTTCCGATATTTTTTCGTAATGAAAAGGGGCATCCTCTTTATCGTACTCATCATGAATTTCTCCCACAATCTCTTCAATAATATCTTCAAGGGTAATAATACCCGAAGTGCCGCCATATTCATCAACCACAATGGCAAGATGAATTTTTTTCTCTCTGAACTCCTGTAACAGGTCGTTTATTTTTTTGTTTTCGGGAACAAAAAATGCAGGACGAATGAGCTTTTGCCATTTTACCGCCGATTTTTTATTCAAATGGGGCAACAGGTCTTTGATATAAAGTAATCCCTGTACGTGGTCGAAATTTTCTTTATAAACCGGTATTCGCGAAAACCCCGACTCAAGCACCACTTTAATAACCTCTTCAAAAGAGAGGTCGAGGTCGATGGCGGTAACATTAACCCGCGAACGCATAATTTCGGAAGCCTCCTTTTCGCCGAAAGTGGCAATTCCTTTTAAAATGGATTTTTCTTCATCGTCGTTTTCATCGGCAACGGCAATGTCGATGGCTTCCGAAAGGTCGCTCATGGAGATGTTGTGTCCCTTTTTGCCCAGTTTTTTGTCGATTACCGAAGTTGAGTTAACCAAAATACTACTTAACGGATTGAACAAAACAACCAAAAACTTTAAGGTGGAAGCCATCATGGCGGCCACTTTAACGGGCTGTTTGTTGGCCAGTATTTTGGGTACGATTTCTCCGAATATTAAAATGATTGATGTAACCACCACTACCTGAATAACAAAGGTTATAACAGGGCTTTGGTTCAAATAAAAAAGTTGTGATGTTATATAGGTTGATAAAATAACTATGGCCACATTGATGAAGTTATTTGATATCAGAATGGTTGCCAGCAGCTTTTTAGGAATATCCCTGAGTTTTAAAATCAGCATGTCCGTTTTGCTGTTGCGGTTGCGAAGTTTGTCGAGGTCGCCCGGTGTCATCGAAAAAAAGGCGGTTTCCGAGCCCGAAACCATGGCCGAGCCTGTAATCAGAACAATAAGTGCCAAAATGGAAATTCCCGCCTCTACAGTAAATCCTTTGTAAAAGGAGTTAATAAATATTGAAAGTAAACCGGGTAAAGGATCGGGGTCAATTGTTTCCAAAACAACGAGATTGGTTAAACATCATTTATGCGGCAAAATTAAAAAGAATTATCAAACAACCGCAAAAACCTTTTTGCCGTTAAATTATTTTCAGGTTTTATAACAAAACCCGTATCAATACAAAAACCGGTTTAATTAAAAGATTGTACTTTAGTGTCCTGAAACCATACATTATGCCTTATGAAAAACAGAAGAGACTTTTTAAAAACAGGAATTGCGGCAACACTGGGTGCAACTGTTGCGGTACCTCTGATGGCCCGGGATGATAAACCGCCTTTTATGGTTGATTTTTCGGGACTTATTTACACGCAGGAAAATCAGGGTATGTGGAAAAACAAAGCCGAAAGTCATCTGCCGAAGATTAAAATTAATGGCGACCGGATAACCCTCACCACCGACCACGGCATGAGCGAAACCCATTACATTGTGAGGCATACGTTGGTTGATGAAAACGGAAAGGTTATCGGTGCAAAAACATTTTACCCCACCGACGAACCGGTTTCAACTTATACTCTTCCCGAAGGTTATAAAGGCACTTTATACGCCACCAGTTTTTGCAACAAACACGATTTTTGGGTTAAAGAATTTGAGATTTAAGGGTAAATTATTGAGGTTTGTTTTTCTGGATGGCGGCAGCTAATATATCAATCCGAACAACCACAGAGGAATAATATTTTTTGCTCCAAATTCTATATTGTCTTTTACTATAAAAGCATTTTTTAACCCTGAAATCTGGTGTTGTTGTTTGTTTTTGCCACCCACTTCAAAAGTATATTTTTCGTCTAACAAAAAATCGCCTTTATCGGGTAAAGTTACCCGGTGCATTACCGAAACATGTTGCAGAAAAAAAGTTTCTCTTAAAGTTCCGGTATTGATTTTTTCCCCGGCAATGGCAAAATTGAGGTTGGTATTATGTAACCAAATTTTATCCGGCTTGTTCAGATAGCTTATGCTTTTTGATGTTTTAATGCATGTTTGTATCAGTTCTGCTCTCTCTAACAGTCGTAAAGCCTCTATTAAAAGATTTCTGTTGACATTGATTTTTTCAGCCAATTTACTAATGTTGGGAATAAAGGGTACATTACCGGCCAACACATAAAGCAACCGTTTAAATTTGGCGATATTGGCATATTCGATACCCCTTACACTTTGTATGTCGATTTCCAGTATCAGGTTTACGGTATTTCGTAACGCCTGATAGTAATCCTCTTTGTTCCCCGTGTAATAAGGATAAACGCCGGTTTGATAATAATTTTTTAAGTGTTTTAACGGTTTAATCTTTTTCAATAAGCTGTTGGCAATTTCCGTATGATTGCTTATGATTTCTTCTGTTGTATAAGTTGGTAAATCAAACTGTTCAAAAAAAAGTAAATATTCACGAAAAGATAATTCTTTAAGGTGATAATTAACTGCTCTGCGACTCAGGTCCGATTCTCCTTTGTAAATATCTAAAACAGAAGAAGAGGTGAATATTACCTGAAGTTCAGGAAAATCATCGTAAATCAACTTGATTTCTCTTGACCATTCAGGATATTTATGAACTTCGTCAAGTAACAAAAGCTCTCCCCCTGTTTTGTTAAATTCGTCAGCAAGAGTGTATAAATTATTGTTGGTAAAAAACAGATCGTCCAATGCCACATAAAGACTTTCTTTTTCTCCGAATTTTTTTGCCGCCTGCAAAAGCATGGTGGTTTTACCCGTTCCCCTTGCCCCTAAAATTGCAATAAGACGATTCTTAAAATTTATCTTTTCAAACAAATAGCGATGAAAATCATCCGGTACCGAAGCTATCTTTTTTGCTGATTTAATTATTAAATTTTGCATATTTTGCTATTTTAATAAGCAAAAATAAACTTATTTTGCTATTTATAAAAGCATTTTATCACTTTTTTTGCTTTTGTCAGAAGCAAAATGCTCATATCGGGCAGAACATTATCATAAAACTACCGGAATCAACTCCGGCCTCTTCCCGTTTCATCCCTACCAATTTTTTTCCGTTCTTTGCGTAATATATTTTACGAAATCATAAAATGAACAAAGCATACATAAACGGTTTGGGTGCGGTTACCCCTCAGGGAACTGTTGAGCGGGGAGTGTTGTTGCCCGGGATTTTAGCCTATGAAGAACCTTTTTTGCAAATACAAAAACCCGACTATAAAAAATATGTGGATGCCAAATCGTTGCGACGCATGAGTAAAATTGTGCGCATGGGCGTGTATGCCGCTTTCGATGCCATGAACGATGCCGGCATTGAACAACCCGATGCCATTTTAACAGGAACCGGAATGGGTTGCCAAAAGGATACCGAGAAATTCCTGAACGGTATGATCGACAATAACGAAACGTTCGGTAACCCCACGGCCTTTATGCAATCTACCCACAACACGGTGGGTGCCCGCATTGCCCTGATGTTGCGAAACCAAAACGAAAATTTTACCTATGTGCATCGTACTTTTTCTTTTGAAAGCGCCCTTATCGACAGCATCCTGATGCTTGCGGATGATAAAAACAATATTCTTTTAGGAGGTGTTGACGAAATAACCCAAGAGAGCTGGCAAATTAAAACCCACATTAACCACTACAAAAAAGAAACGGTTAATGGTTTGGAATTACTGAACGATAAACAACCGGGAGCACTTGCGGGTGAAGGAGCCATGTTTTTTATGCTTTCATCCGAAAGGAACGAAAAAAGCTATGCAGCTGTCAGGGATGTAAAAACCTTCTTCAGGCCGGAGGGCATAAACGAAATAGAAGAACAAATCCGGTCATTCTTGCAAAGAAACAATCTTTCGGCAAACGATATTGATTTGGTATTGGCAGGCTATAACGGCGATCCGGAATTTGATACCATCTACCTTAATTTGGAAAACAGCCTGTTTGAAAAAACCGCCGTCGGCTGGTTTAAACACCTTACCGGCGATTACGATACTGCTTCCGCTTTTGCTTTAACCCTCGCTGCTAAAATAATATCCGGCGAACAAATTCCCGAAGTTATACTGAAAAAAGGTTCGGTAAAAAATCCGAAGACGGTATTAATATACAATCAGTTCCGAAATGTAAACCACAGCCTGATATTGTTAACCGATGGATAAATCAAAATTTCATTTGATAACGTACAACTGGCTGTTTTTGCTGTTTGTGTTTCTGTTTTTATATTTCTGGCAGCATATTTCGGTTGGGTATATTGTTGGCCTTGTTGCGGCCTGGCTGTTAACAGTGGCGGCAGGATCTCTGTTTTTAAGGTGGAATTTTTATCTCGAAGCCATCCGTCACGGAAGCCGCCGTGTTAAGCAGGTAGCCCTTACGTTCGACGACGGTCCGTCGGTTCAAACGGAAACATTGTTGAAAATTTTAAAACAGGAAAACGTTCCGGTTGCCTTTTTTCTGAAAGGAGAAAATATTACGATGTATCGTAAAATAGTCAGAAAAGCATTTGATGAAAATCATCTGTTGGGAAACCACTCCTTTTCGCACAATGTAAAATTTACTTTTCAAAACAGTAAGTCGGTTGGAAATGATTTGCTGAAAACATCTGAAATGATTGAGAAGATTACGGGAAAGAAACCGCTTTTTTTCAGACCTCCGTTCGGAGTTACCAATCCCGAAATTGCAAAAGCCGTTAACGAATCGGGTTTAACGGTTGTGGGATGGTCGGTGCGCTCGTTCGATACACGGTACAAAAATCCCGATAAACTATTAAAGCGGCTCAAACAAAAAACCCGCTCCGGCGACATTGTTTTACTGCACGATTATCCCGAAGTAACCCTCAAAATGCTTCCCCAATATATCGGGTGGCTTAAGCAAAACGGTTTTCAAATTGTATCTTTGGAGCAACTTATCAATAAAAAGGCTTATGCGTAAATTTTTGTTTTTCTGCCTAATGTTAATCTCTTTGTTTGCATGGAGTCAAAACAGCGACATTTTGCAACAAATAAAATCACAGGCTCAAAAAATAAATTCCATCGAAGCCGGTTTCGTGCAAACCAAAAACATCTCGTTTATTGATGAACAGCTTATCTCCGGCGGGAAATTTTGGTTCAGCCGGCCCGATAAAATGCGTTGGGAATACCAAACCCCTTTTTTCTACTCTATTATTATCAACGGTGATAACATCACCGTAATTGACGATAAAAAAGAGAGCCGTTTTGATGCCGCTTCCAATGCCATGTTCGGGCAAATTAAACAGGTAATTATGAACATGGTCAACGGCAAAATGTTTGACGACCCCGACTACCATGCCACTTTAAAAGAGGAAAACAACTACTTTGTGGTGAATTTTGAAACGGTAAATCAGGCCATGAAAGCGTACATCCTCTCCATCGACCTCTATTTTACCAAATCGGGTTATTTGATGGAGAAAATAAAGATGAATGAAGCTTCGGGCGATGATACCGTAATTGAATTTAATAACCAGAATATTAACCAACCTTTACCGGGCCATGTTTTTGAGCCTTAAATATCAATTAACGGGATTGTTGCTCTTTTTTTTGTTGCCGGCTTTTGCCCAACATGTTATAATGAAATATGATGCCGATATGCTCGTGCAGGGAAAAAGCATGTCGGGGATATTGATTCAATCGGAAACCGACAGCAGCAACCGGTTTATTTTTGTAAGCAAACTGGGATTGAAATTTTTTGACGTGGAGGTTGGAAAGACAGATTTCAGTTACACCATTCATTATTTCAGTCCCGCTTTTAAAACCGAAAAAAGGGTAATCGGTGTTGCCAAAGAGCTGTTTGTGTTGGGATATAACAATGCCGAAAGCGGAAAGGTAAAACAGCAAAAAACAAAAACCGGAAGATGTAAATCGGCATTCGGATTATTGGGAAAACGGGTAAAGGTTTGCTATCTCGATTCTCACACCACGGTAACCTGCAGGTTTTATCCGGTTGGTTTTGATTTAAGGGTTTTGGATTAGGGGGTATCGGTATAATTGTAAATTCAGTTATCAATTTAACTTTTAAAACAATGTTAATCACAAACTTTTATACAATTCAAAATTTTAAAGCCGTTGATAGCAAGGCGGAAGCTTTGATTTTACTTAATCCCGAACATGAGGTTTACAAAGGACATTTTCCGGGGCAACCTGTGGTACCGGGCGTTATTCAAATAGAGATGATACGCGAACTGACCGAAAAAGCGTTAAACCGTCAACTGTTTATCAACGAAGTTGTTTCTGCCAAATACCTTAACATGATAATTCCCGATGGTAAACCGCTCACTTTTGAACTTTCGTTTAAAGCTGTTGAGAACGGTTTTAGTATCAATGGTATCATAAAAAATAATGACCGCGTTTTTAGTAAGGTAAAAATGAAAACCTCAATAACAAAATCTCTCGGAATTTAAAAGTCAATTTAATTTGATTATAAACGATGTTTCTTGGGGTTTGTCGGGGGTTAAAACAATATCGCCTCCCATGGAGAGCATTATTTGTTTACTTAAGCTGAGGCCTACACCCGAACCCTCTTTTTTGGTGGTAAAAAACGGAATAAATATCTGTTCGCGTAATTCGGGCGGAATTACCGGTCCGTTGTTTTTTATCTCAATGGTGGTTTGATTGTTTGATGCTTTGACAATTATCGACAGTATAGGGTTTTCGATAGTAGTTAAAGTAAGTGCCTCCGTTGCATTTTTTAAAAGATTGGTAATTACCTGCGATAATAATTTCTCATCGGTTAATACAACAACCTTATCGGGAATAGATTTGTTGATGTTAATAAGGTTGAAGCCTTTAAAGGCAGAAGCAGCCATAATGTTGTTCTCAAGCAGTACGCTTAAATCAACCCTGGTTAACCTTGGTTCAGGCAATTTGGTAAATTTCCGGTAGTTTTCAACAAAATTTAGTAAACCGGTGCTGCGTTCTTCAATAACGGCAAGTGCTTTAATGGTGTTGTTGATGGTTTTTTTATCAACCTCATCGGGTTTTATTGCTTTTTGATTTTTTGTATAATAACCCGAAATAACCTGCGATAAGGTGGTAATAGGGGCAATGTTGTTCATGATTTCGTGCGACAGGGTACGGGCAAGTTTAATCCACGCATCCACTTCGCGGCTGTCCAGCTCTTTGGTTATGTCGCTTACTGCAACCAGTTTAATAACCTGATCTTTTATTTTTATTGCCGAAAGTTTAAAAAGTAGTTTTTGACCGTGACGGTTTTCAAAAATGGCCGAAGGTTGTTTTTCCGATTGAATGGTATTTAATATAAAGCCGGGCAGGGAATTGTCGATATCCTGAAGCATATTAACATGATGATATTCCTGTAACATCGTTAGTTTTATGGCGGCGGGATTAATATTGATAACTCTTCCTTTTTCATTAACCGAAAATAATCCGGTAGCCGATTGGTTGATTACCGAACGGAAATATTGTTCCTGAGAGCTTATTTCCATTTTTGTCTGACGGAAAAGTTCGTTCAGTCGCTGCATTCCTTTATAAACATCATCAATGGATTTATTACCTGTTTTAGACGGAATTTTTAAAGTTGTATCTTCGTTTTCAATACCGAGCAGAAAAAACGAGATCCATCTGTTAATGTTGTTAAAATATCGAATAATATTAAAAACGGCTGCCACCAATAAAATTAGCAACAGAAAGCAAATAATAAGTGAATGCCTTTGGAGCAGGACCCCGGCCAAAGCACCGGATAGTATTATTATAATTAAAATCCGAAGCAATATCGCTCTGTAGAAATGTTTATTTGCCATTACCCCGAATTTTAGATATTGTATTTTTTAAGTTTATTATACAACGTTTGCCTGGTAATACCCAGTTTTTTTGCCACAAGGCTCATGTTGCCTTTTTCGTTTTTAATTGTAGTTAATATTAGTTGTTTTTCCATCTCTTCGATGGTTTCAAACGGAAGAGATGATTGTTTATACCGGCCGCCAATATCTAAAGTAAAACTCTCTTTGTCGAGCACCTTGTCTTCGGAAAGAATAACCGCTTTTTCCATACAGTGTTGTAACTCTCGTACGTTACCGGGCCAATGATATTTTAACAGTTTTTTATAGGCGTTGCGGGTAATACTTAATCCGTGTTTATTGTATTTATCTGCATATTTTTTTAAAAAGAAATCTGCCAGCAGTACAATATCATTACCCCTTTCTCTAAGCGGAGGGATGTGGATGGTTATGGTGTTGATACGGTAGAGCAGGTCTTCGCGAAACGACCCTTCCCCAACCATGGCCTGAAGGTTTTTGTTGGTTGCCGAAATTAATCGTATGTTAATAGGTACCGGTTTGTTATCGCCCAGTTTGGTGATGGTGCGGGTTTGTAGTGCCCTTAACATTTTAGCTTGTAACCATAAGGGCAGGTTTCCTATTTCATCCAAAAAAAGCGTGCCTTTTTCAGCAGTTTCAAATTTACCAATACGTTCTTCCGCTGCATCGGTAAAAGCACCTTTTACATGACCAAACAATTCGCTTTCAAACAGTGTTTCGCTTACGGCTCCCATATCAACACTTACCATGATTTCATTTTTGCGTTTCGAGCGGTTATGAATCTCGCGGGCGATAAGTTCTTTTCCTGTACCATTTTCACCCGTAATTAATATGTTGGCATCGGTGGCTGCCACTTTTTTAACCATAGCCATTACCTGTTTCACAACATCCGATTCGCCAATCAGTTCCGTGGCATCTGCATTAAGTTCGCGCTTTAATAGTCCTGTTGTTTTTCGGAGTTGATTTGTTTCGCTCTTACTTTTTCGTAGTTTTAACGCTGCATGTAAAGTAGCAAGCAACTTGTCGTTATTCCACGGTTTCAGAATAAAATCAAACGCTCCTTCTTTAACGGCTTTAACAGCCAACTCAATATCGCCGTAAGCGGTAATCATTACAACACTCACCGAAGGGTCGTAATCCAGTATTTTATGCAGCCAAAATATCCCTTCGTTACCCGTATTAATTCCTGCTTTAAAGTTCATGTCAAGCAACACCACATCCACCGGATTTTGTTTGATAAATGAAAGAATCAGATTGGGGTTGCTTAGGGTGAATACTTCCTCGAACTCTGTTTGTATCAGCATTTGTAATGCGGTAAGAACACTTTTGCTGTCATCAACAATTAGGATGTTGGATTTCATAAATAGAAGTTATTATGTACAGGAAAACAATACAAAGGTATCAGATTAATGAATTAATTAAAAGCGGGTGTAAAATATTTATACACTTATGTAGTTATTTAACAAAGGTTGGTTTTGATTTATTACTTTCGCTTTGAATTGACAATGAGTTTTATCAAAATAAAATACTTGACCAAATGTTAGTACGTACGGTTAACATCAAACTGATAGTTGCTTTTATCATTCTTTTTGGCTTTTACAATGTATACGGTCAGGACACAATAATTAAAAGCGGAAGCAGATGGCAATATTTTGATAAAGGAGGTGTTGATTTTGATAATATTTTATCGCTTAAACCTGAAGACTTAAGTTGGCATGAAGGCCCGACACCCATGGGGTTTGGCCAGAATGATGAAGCAACCGTGATTAATAAAAAAAATGCAGGGGGAGATTCCGTTTTAACCTGGTTTCTTTTTCGGAAAAAGATAATAATTGATAATATTGACGAGTACAAAACTTTTTTGTTGCGATTGATTCGTGATGACGGAGCTGTGGTATATATAAATGGCAGAGAAGTGGTAAGGTCTAATCTTCCGGATGGAAATATTTCATCAAAAACCCTTGCGTCATCACTTGTTAACGGATTAGCCGAATATAGTTTTAATGATTATTTTGTTACTCCTTCGAGCTTTAAAAACGGTGAAAATGATTTAACGGTTATTTTGTTTCAGTTTCTTCCGGTAAGCAGCGATTGCAGGTTCGATATGGAGTTGTTGGGTTATAAAGATTACAAAGTGCTGAACCGTTTGATTCATAATATAAACAGCGACCGTAAACTGTTAGAGTATAAATTAAATCTTTATACGGTTGAAAGATCGCTTAACGAAAAAAGTGATGAAATTAAGTTTCTAAAATTTAAGTACACTACCAACAAAAATATTTTCTTAATTATTATCGGATTGTTGGTGGTATCGGTTATTTTATTGATTGTTTTTTTATCCGTTTCATGGAAAGAAAATCATGCTGTTGTTTTAAAACACCGTTTGCTCGAAAAAGAAAACGAAGAAAAAAGCAAAGATTTGATTAATATATCTTTATCACTTTTAAAAGTAAAACAATTTATCTCCAGTCTGCCTGAAAGTTTGAAAAATATTCAAAAAAAGTCCAGCCACGATCAACAGGTTCAGATAGAAAAGTTAATCAACCGTATTGAGTTTCATAAACATTATGAGGAAGACTGGGAGCGGTTAAAAATGCACTTCGATACAATACATTCCGGTTTTTTTGCGCGTCTTAAAAATAAGTATCCGGAGTTAACCCAATCGGAACTGCGCCATTGCACCTACATTAAATTGCAGATGTTTACTTCCGAAATAGCACAAATGCTAAATATTGATACCAAATCGGTACAGGCAAGCCGATATAGGATTAAAAAGAAAATGCAATTGCCTGCTGATGTTGATCTTAAAAAGTTTCTTGAGGATTTTTAATTTTTTGAGGTTTTAATGAACCGCTAAGGCGCAGAGGTGCAAAGGTTTGGAGGATTTGAGGTTTAAATGTTTAGAGGTTCAGAAGTTAAGAGGTTCAGAAGTTAAGGAGTTCAGAAGTTGAGAAGTTCAGAAGTTCAGAAGTTGAGAATTGGTTGCCGGGTGCCGGGTTGCTTGTTGTGGTAGTATTCTAAAAACTGTGTAAACGGTAAAAAAGGTTTTTCAAAGAA